>NZ_DALYOQ010000024.1:0-10722 GCF_031974595.1 Pantoea sp. CTOTU46764
GTGGTGTGAACCCCGAAGCGTCGAATGTAGCAGAGGACATCGCGCGTCTGGCGCAGTCAGGTGCTTCAATTGTGGCTTGTCCGCTGGTCTCCGGTCGCCACGGCAAATATCTCGAACATTACCCGGCGCTTAACTCTGCGGGCGTTAATCTGGCGCTTGGCACCGATACGTTTCCCGCTGATATGTTCACCAATATGCAAATGGGCGTGGTGCTGACGCGCGTGGTCACCGGCGATATCTCAGCGGCCAGCGCCGCCGATTATTACCGCATGGCAACCCTGGGCGGCGCACACGCGTTGGGACGCGATGATCTTGGCCGACTCGCGCCAGGCTGTCAGGCCGATATGATGATGGTCAATCTTGACCAACCCGCGCTGGGACAGGTGTTCGATCCGATTACCACGCTGGTTTTGAATGGCAATGGCCGCGATGTCACCGGCGTGATTGTGGCAGGACGCAAAGTGGTGTGGGATCGCGAGTTGGTCAACAGCGGGCAGAGCGCAGCAGCGCTGCACGCCGCATCGCAACAGGTGTTTTCGCACATAATCTCAACTTATCCAGAACGAACCGTTGGGCATCCGCCGGTTGAGGAGATCGTGTCCTCCTCGTTTCCTCGTGTGAACAGAGGCGTAAACCATGACTGATCACTACTTGCTCACCAACGTCAGGCTTGAAACCGGGTTTAACGAAATTAACGGCCATATTCAGGGCACCCAATGTGATCTCTTCACGATAGAAATCAAACACGGGCGGATGGTGGCGATTCACGGGCAGAGCGAGGTGCAAAACGCGCTGCCACCGCGTGATGCTGGCGGCATGCTGATGCTGCCAACGTTGCGCGATATGCATATCCATCTGGATAAAACCTTCTACGGCCGCGCATGGCGAGCGGCGAAACCGAATGACGAGCAGGATATTTTCCAGATGATCGCGCTAGAGCAGCAGCTGTTGCCGACGCTGCTTGCCGATTCGGTCGAGCATGCGCAGCAGTTGATCGCCTTGCTATTGAGTAAAGGCACCACGGTGATTCGCAGCCATTGCAATATCGATCCGGTCAGTGGGCTGCGCAGCCTGGAACATCTGTTGCAGGCCTTAGACGCGTTTGACGGGCAGATAGCGTGCGAAATCGTGGCATTTCCGCAGCACGGTTTACTGCGTTCTGGCGTGACTTCACTGATGCGCGAGGCGCTGGCGCTCGGCTGCCAGTGGACCGGCGGACTCGATCCTTCGAAGGTTGATGGCGATATGGCGCGTTCACTCGACACCATGCTGAGTCTGGCGCATGAGAGTGGCACCGGCGTGGATATTCATCTGCATGAAGCCGCCAACACCGGCATTGCCTGCATTGATTATCTGCTAAACGCGCTGGAACACGCGCCTGAACTGCAAGGACGAGTGACACTCAGCCACGCTTACTGTCTGGCGCAAATCAGTGATGTTGAGGTGAAGGCGCTGGGTGAACGCATGGCCGCGCTGGGCGTTAGCCTGGCGTCTGGTTTGCCGCTGGGCAAAAATGTGATGCCGCTTCCGCTGCTGAAACAATGCGGCGTCAAGCTGATGACCGGCACCGACAGCGTCATCGATCACTGGTCACCCTTCGGCACCGGCAGCATGCTGGAGAAAGCCAATTTGTGGGCGCAGCTGTATGGACGCGGCAGCGAATTTTCACTCAATCGAGCGTTGGCGATTGCCACCGGCGATATTTTGCCGCTGGATGAGCAGGGCGCACGCATCTGGCCGCTGGCTGGCGACGCGGCTGATTTTATCCTGGTTGACGCCAGTTGTTCCGCCGAAGTGGTGGCGCGTCAGCCAGCAATTTCAGCCAGTTACTTCCGTGGCCAGCAGGTTTACCGCGCATAAATGATGTATATTTCGGGGGACTATTATGACCGATACAGGATTAAGTATGGGCGCGAAGCAAACCCCCAGACAAAAAGAGATCGCTCGCATTTATGAGTCGCTGACCATGGCGATTGCCCAGCACAAGCTGCGCCCCGGCACGCGCTTAATTGAGGCGCAGATTGTCGATGCGCTGAAAGCCAATCGCAACCATGTGCAGGCGGCGCTGCAGCGCATGGCGTTGCAACACATCGTCACCATCGAACCCAATGTCGGCGCGATTGTTGCGCAGCCGTCAGCCACCACCGCGCGTGAGATCTTCACCGCTCGCCATGCCATTGAATCGGCCATAATTGCCTGCATTACACCGCAAAAAATGGCGGCGTTTGCCGTGCAATTGCAGCAGCAGCAAAAAGAAGAACATGAAGCGATTCACAGCCAGGAACGACAGCGGGTGGTGTATCAGCTTGGCGCGTTTCATCTGCTGTTAGGCAAAATTGCCGACAACAAAGTGCTGGAAGATATTCTCAATAATTTGATGGTGTTAAGTTCGTTAATTGTGATGCTGTATCAGCGCAATGAGATGCCGGTTTGTCAGTGCGACGAGCATCAGCACATCATTGATGAACTGATTGCCGGCAATACCGCTAAAGCGCAGCAACTGATGCGCGATCATCTTATTGAGCTGGAGCAGCAGCTGGATATTTCTGAAGCGTCACCGTATGCGATGACGCTGGTGCAGGCTCTTCATAAAGCGGAGGAATAATGGAATTAGAAACAACCCGACTGCGGCTGGAACCCTTTGAACTCGCGCATTTTGACGGACTGCGGGCGATGGAAAACGACCCGGAAATCATGCGTTATATCAGTAATGGCGTGGTTAAAACGCCAGAAGAAACCCTGGCGAGTATTGAACGCGTTCAATCGCGTTGGCAGCAATATGGTTTTTCCTGGTGGGCGATGCGGGAAAAAGCGTCTGGCGAAATCGTTGGTGCGTGCTGCCTGCAGCATTTAGCCAATCAGGATGGCGCGCCGTTGGAAATAGGCTGGCGTCTTAATGCTAATTATCACGGTAAAGGTTTTGCCACAGAAGCCGCGCAGGCGGTGGTTAAGTTTGCGGTCGAACATGTCGGGGTTAACTATCTGGTCGCGGTGGCCGATCCTGAAAATGCCGCATCGCAAAAGGTGATGCAGCGGCTGGGCATGACTTATAAAGCGATTGAGCAACACTACGATGTGCCTTGCGTGGTGTATGAGCTGCATATTTAGGCATTCATGAACAAGTGCCAGCAACAATTTATGACATATTCCATTTCTGGTTATTTCACAGGAATGGAATATGGAACAGCACGATATTGGTTTTAGCCACATAGCGCTGCAAGTGAGAGATTTAGAACGCAGCATCGACTTCTATCAACGTTACGCAGGGATGCAGGTGATCCATGAGCGTGAACCCGGCATTGCAGAAGCGCAAAAAGTCGCATGGCTTTCTGATTTAACACGTCCGTTTGCGCTGGTGCTGGTGCAATCTCAAACCACCGTGGATACGCCTTTGGGGCCGTTTGGTCACATTGGCGTTGCGTGTGACAGCAAAGAAGAGATTGATGCCAAAGTTATTTTGGCAGAACGCGAAGGCGTGTTACGCCGACCCGCGCAGCAATCATCCGCGCCAGTAGGCTATTGGGCATTTTTCGCCGATCCAGATGGCAACACGCTTGAGCTTTCATACGGCCAGCAGATTGGCCTTGAGATAATTACCAGCCGCCTTAATGCGGGTGTTTGATCAGAAGCGTCACTCGAAAGGGTGACGATAGTCCCAGCGTGGGATTTTTCTGTTGCAAATATCCCGTGCCGGGACTACCATGTTTGCATGAACATCATTGCACTCGCACCATTAAAGGATTTTTGGACGGTTCATCCTGATTCAGAACAACCGTTACGCGCTTGGGTAGATGAAGTTAAAAAGGCCGACTGGCATACCCCGGCAGATATAAAGGCGCAGTACGGAACAGCGAGTGTATTAAAAAACAGCCGCGTTGTATTTAACATAAAAGGTAACGACTACCGTTTAATTGTTGCCGTTGCTTATGCTCATAAAAGGTTGTTCGTTAAGTTTATCGGTACGCATAAAGAATACGACAGGATAGACGCCAATACAGTTACACTGGAGCCCTGACATGAATATTAAACCGATTAAAACTGAGCAGGATTATAAAGATGCGCTCCGCATTGTAGAGCCCATGTTTGATAATGAACCCGTGCTGGGCTCACCTGAGAGCGATCTCTTTGAGGTAATGTGTCTGCTTATTGAAAACTATGAATCAAAGCATTACCCAATTGCGCCTCCTGACCCAATTGAAGCTATTAAATTCCGTATGGACCAGATGGGGCTTACAGCAAAAGATTTGGCTCCGGCAATTGGTCGGCAAAATCGCGTCTATGAAGTGTTAAACCGTAAACGCGAGCTCACGCTGCCTATGATTCGTAATCTGCATAAACAGTTCCATATTCCGTTAGAGAGCCTTGTTGGCTGAATCTGCAGGCACCGGTTACCGCAGTCGCAGTGCTGCGAATTGCTCAGAATTCACGTAGCGACGCCATCGGCGAAGCTGCAAAACCGGCAGGGAGTAAGTTCAACAGTCCGTAGCCAGAGATATCTCTGGTTACGGACTGTTGTTGAAGAAGGTGTATGATAGCAGGTGATGAGCTGAGGGTGATTTAAGTGCGCATTCAGATAGCTAATTTAACATAATCATGATTATGCGCACCTAATTGAGAATCCAATTTGATAATGTCACCTGATAGCTAGTTAACCCCGCATTAAGCAGATATCGGGAATATTTGAGGGGTAAACCACATCGTCATTATTCCGCAGTTCATTTAGATCCCACCAGTGATAATCATCAATGACTGTTTTTTCATTTTCAGTCCATCCGCTGGTACTGATTTCTTCATCAGCGACTTTAATTAAATAAAATCGCTCATTTGCCAGAACCACCTCACCGCTGGGTAGAGTCATTTCAAAAGTTCTCTCCGTTAACGGCTGCCCCACATCATCAACATAGATACCTGTTTCTTCTCTAAGCTCCCTGATGGCTGCCTGCTCAAAAGTCTCTCCTGATTTCACGCCTCCACCGGGGGTAGCCCAGTATGCTTTACCGGCCAGCGCATCATTTTCATGCCTGAACCTGAACAATAAAACCTGATTGAGAGAATTGATAATAAGCAAACGGGCCGAATCACGGGTACGCACTGGATAACTCCTTTTTCATTTTCACGGTAAGTCAGCATAAGGTAGCCGAATAGGACTGTATATTCTCTTTGGCTTCAAGATATTCATAGGAGGTCATTTCAATTTTATTTCCGTCGATATCTTCAAAATAAACAGACATTGAGACCTGATGGTCGCTAACTGTAAAAGGAATCCGTTTTAATGTAAGTATTTTCATCAACTCGGAAAAATAACTTGGTTTTATACTGAAGGCCACAGTGTGGCCCGGTGAACGAACCTTTTTCTCAAAAAGTGAAAGCGCTACTTCGTTATTTTTGATTACTAGCGGACCGCCCTGAGTAAACCAGAAATGCAATGACTCGTCGCGTATGAATCCCAGTACATCCTTATACCAGGTTTCTGCTTCCACGATATTATTCACATAGATATGCACATGATCGATTCTTATTATGGACATGATTACCTCGTTTACATCATTGCAGTCATTAAGAATTGGACATGCCCTTTTATCTTGCAAATAACTCAGCACTGACTCGCACAGCATTTAACATAAGCGTCAAAGCACTCACTGATAGTTGGTATGAGCGAGCACCAACCCCCTCTCAATGACCATGCACCGTCAACCCGACTAACCGGACCACAATCGGGCGTACTACGAGTATGCAAACAAAAGCTGCTGGCATTGCAACTTGATATGCATTCATCACATTTTCCATATAATGCGGGCTAATACCAAATTCGGCGAAGGTGATGACCAGGCTCATCAGAAACGCCATGATGGTCGCCATGTAAAGCGCAAAGATATAAGGTGACACATGTTTTGGCAGGCGTCTGCGTGCGGTATTTTTCTCAATGGCTGCTGTCATAACGCTATCCTGTTTAGTCAGTTTAAGCAAAACAGCCGGTAACCTATCAGGCGAATCATGATGCGGGTAGAACACTGCTGCTTTAATCATTATTAAATAAAGATTACGAATCACGCATTGAGGGATGTATGGACTTATTAGGACTGATTAACACTTTTATCCGCGTAGTGGAGAACGGCAGCATTGCTTCAGCCGCGCGGGCGAAAGGAATGAGTTCAGCGGCGGTCAGTCAGAGCGTTGCACGTCTGGAGACACATTTAGGCGTACGGTTGCTTTCACGCACCACCCGCAGTATGACGTTAACCGAAAGCGGTAAACGCTACTTTGAAAAAGTCCGACATATTCCCCAGGACATTGACCTTGCCTCGCAGGCTGCGGCGATTGAAACCAAACCGCAGGGCTCACTTTGCATCGCCACTACAGCTGCTTTTGGCAGACACGTTCTTGCCCCGCTGATGCCCGCTTTTAAACAAACTTACCCGGAAATTGATATCGAACTGATCAGTACCGACCGTAATGTTGATCACCGTTTAGAAAGCGTTGACGTCAGTATTCGTATTGAGGCGCAACTAAACGATCAACTCATCGCCCGCAAAATTGCCTCATTACCCTTTATCTTCTGCGCAGCACCCGCTTATCTGGCGCGCGCGGGCATTCCTAAAATGCCTGAAGAGCTGAGCCAGCACGCCTGTTTGGTTTTCCGCTATCCGACAGATGGACGCTTTCTTCCGTGGACGTTTATGGTCAACGGCCAGCCGGTGAACGCAAAGCTCAATCCAGAGTTCATCAGTGACGATATTGATATCATTGCGAAAATCGCCGAAAACGGCGGTGGCATTGCCCGGCTGGCGAGTTTTATCGCTAAACCGTTGATTGAGAGGGGACAACTCATAGCTTTGTTTCACTCAGATCAAGGAAATAAAAGTGATGTTGCGGCTTTGCCAATGAATATTTATGCCTGTGTTAACGAGCGTTCGGCGCTAAATTCCAAGGTAAGAGCGTTCATCGCCTTTTTGGAACAACAACTCGTCTAAGACAAACTTAAATCCAACATATTGGGTGTAAAAGCCACTTGAGGCCGATAAAACACACTATGTTGGATTTATATCGATGTCATCTTGATCCCATTTTGTCGTAGGCTTTTCACTTCCTTTTAACCGCCCTAACCTGCTTTTATTACTCTCGCTCATAAACCCATTCAGTGATTGCCGATAGTGCTTTTGCAGATGCCGACTATGCTTACCCTTCTAAAACCATACAAAAAGAAGTTGTACCTCAACATTTCACCCTTTTACTGGAGGTTTGGCATGAGCAGCCAACACTTAACAACACCCGCGCCTGCAATGTTGCCAATTAGCTTCAAAGTCAACGGCATACAGCAGCAATTAAACGTTGATACCCGCACCACGCTGCTGGATGCATTGCGTGAGCATCTGCATTTGACCGGCACCAAAAAAGGCTGCGATCACGGTCAATGCGGCGCCTGTACGGTGATGGTCAACGGTCGTCGCATCAATTCGTGCCTGACGCTCGCCGTGATGCAGCAGGATGCGGAAATCACCACCATTGAAGGCTTAGGAAATCCTGACCAGCTGCATCCCTTGCAGGCGGCATTCATTAAGCATGATGGTTACCAGTGCGGCTACTGCACACCGGGGCAAATCTGTTCCTCGATGGCGGTGCTGGAAGAGATCAAAGCGGGCATTCCCAGCCACGTCACACACGATTTAGTCTCCGCACCGCAACTCACCGCGGATGAAATCCGCGAGCGTATGAGTGGCAATATCTGTCGTTGCGGGGCCTATTCCAACATTCTTGCGGCGATAGAAGAGTACGCGGAGGGCCTGGAATCATGAAAGCCTTCACCTATCAGCGGGTAAAAACCCCGGCCGAAGCCGCTACCAGCGCACAGCAACACACCAATGCCAAATTCATCGCGGGCGGCACCAATTTGCTCGACCTGATGAAGCTGGAGATTGAAACACCCGCACATCTTATTGATGTGAATGGCCTTGAGCTGGACAAAATCGAAGCCACGGCGGATGGCGGATTACGCATCGGCGCGTTGATGCGTAACACCGATCTGGCGGCCGATGCGCGCGTTCGCCGCGATTATGGCGTGCTGTCGCGCGCGTTAGTGGCTGGCGCTTCCGGTCAGTTGCGTAATCAGGCGACCACCGCAGGAAATTTGCTGCAGCGTACGCGTTGTCCCTACTTCTATGATACCAACCAACCGTGCAACAAGCGTTTGCCCGGCAGCGGCTGCGCGGCGCTGGACGGCTTTAGTCGCCAGCATGCGGTGGTCGGTACCAGTCAAGACTGTATCGCCACCCACCCGAGCGATATGGCAGTGGCGATGCGTTTGCTGGATGCGGTGGTAGAAACGGTCAGCCCGGATGGCAGTGAGCGCAACATCCCGATTGCTGAATTCTATCGCGCGCCTGGCAACACGCCGCATCTGGAAACCGTGCTCAATCCTGGCGAGCTGATTGTTGCGGTTTCACTGCCGGCACCGCTGGGCGGCACACACATTTACCGTAAGGTGCGCGATCGCGCGTCCTACGCTTTTGCGCTGGTCTCGGTCGCCGCCATCATTCAGCCGGATAACTCCGGTCGCGTGGCGCTCGGTGGCGTGGCACATCAGCCGTGGCGGCTGGAAGAGGCGGATAACGCGGTGATTCAGGGCGCTAAGGCGGTGAGCGATCGGCTGTTCGCCACGGCACAACCCACCGCTGAAAACGAGTTCAAAATCATTCTGGCGCAGCGCACGCTCGCTTCCGTATTGGCAGAAGCGAGGGGATAACTGATGAAATTCGAAAAACCCGCAGGCAATAATCCGATTGATCAGCTCAAAGTGGTCGGTCAAGCACTTAATCGTATCGACGGACCGCTGAAAACCTCCGGCCAGGCGCATTACGCTTACGAATGGCATAACGAAGCGCCCGATGCGGCGTACGGCTATGTGGTCGGCGCGCCGATCGCCAAAGGGAAAATCACCGCCATTGATGTGCAAGCCGCGCAAAATGCGCCAGGCGTCTTAGCAGTGGTGACAGCTAACAACACAGGAAAACTGGGTAAAGGCGATAAAAATACGGCCCGTTTGTTGGCTGAAGATACCATCGAACACTATCATCAGGCGGTCGCATTGGTGATTGCCGAGACGTTTGAGCAGGCGCGTGCCGCGGCGAGTTTAGTCAAGGTGGATTATCAGCGAGAGCACGGTGTTTATAATCTCGCGCAGCAAAAGCCGGGGGTCACTTCCTCTCCCGAAGACACGCCTGACAAGGCCGTGGGTGATTTCGCCGCTGCGTTTGCTGCGTCTGACGTCAACTTAGATGCGCACTACACCACGCCGGACCAGAGTCATACCGCGATGGAACCGCACGCCTCGATGGCAACATGGCAAGGTGACAAACTCACCGTCTGGACCTCGAATCAGATGATCGACTGGTGCCGCACCGATCTGGCCGCCACGCTCAACATGCCGATGGAAAAGATCCGCATCGTGTCGCCTTATATCGGCGGCGGCTTTGGCGGCAAGCTGTTCCTGCGCAGCGATGCGGTGTTAGCTGCGTTGGGCGCGCGCGCCGTTCAGCGTCCGGTCAAAGTGATGCTGCCTCGGCCACTCATCGCCAATAACACCACGCATCGACCGGCCACCATTCAGCACATCCGCATCGGCACCGATCAATCCGGTAAGATTCAGGCCATCGCGCATGAAAGCTGGTCCGGTAATTTGCCGGATGGCACACCGGAAACTGCCGTGCAGCAGACGGAACTGCTTTACGCCGGTGCTAACCGCTTTACCGGATTACGACTGGCCACGCTGGATCTACCTGAAGGTAACGCCATGCGCGCACCGGGCGAAGCGCCGGGATTGATGGCGCTGGAGATTGCCATCGATGAAATGGCGGAAAAAGTCGGGATCGATCCCATCGCTTTCCGCATTCTCAATGATACCCAGGTCGATCCGGCCAAACCCGAGCGCCCTTTCTCCCGACGTCAGTTGGTTGAGTGTTTGAACACCGGCGCCGAGCGGTTTGGCTGGTCAGGTCGCAACGCTAAACCGGCGATGGTTAAGGATGGGCGCTGGTTGGTCGGCATGGGCGTTGCAGCGGGCTTTCGTAACAACATGGTGACGTCTTCCGGTGCGCGCGTGCATCTGGACGGTAAAGGCATCATCACCGTTGAAACCGACATGACCGACATCGGCACCGGCAGCTACACTATCCTCGCACAAACCGCGGCGGAGATGATGGGCGTGCCGATTGAGCGCGTGGTGGTTCGCTTAGGCGATTCTGACTTCCCGGTTTCTGCCGGTTCCGGCGGCCAATGGGGCGCGAACACCTCAACCTCCGGCGTTTACGCCGCCTGCGTGAAATTGCGTGAAGCGGTCGCCAGCAAACTGGGCTTTGACGCGCAACGCGCCACCTTCAGCGAGGGTCAGGTGCATGACGGCAACCAGAGCGCGACGCTCGCCCAGGCCGCCGCCGAAGCCATCATCACCGTGGAAGATACCATCGAGTTTGGCGATCTTGACGAGCAATATCAGCAATCCACTTTCGCCGGACACTTCATCGAAGTCGGCGTGGATGTCGCCACCGGCGAAGTGCGTGTGCGGCGCATGCTGGCGGTTTGTGCCGCCGGACGCATTCTCAATCCCAAAACCGCGCGCAGTCAGGTGATTGGCGCTATGACGATGGGCCTAGGTGGCGCGTTGATGGAGGAACTGTTCGTCGATGAGCGCCTCGGGTATTTCGTCAACCACGATATGGCGGGCTACGA
>NZ_DALYOQ010000024.1:10732-14766 GCF_031974595.1 Pantoea sp. CTOTU46764
CCGGTTCACGCCGATATCCCGCAGCAGGAGGTGATTTTCCTTGATGACACCGATCCCATCTCATCACCGATGAAAGCCAAAGGCGTCGGTGAACTCGGCTTGTGCGGCGTCAGCGCGGCAATCGCCAATGCCATTTACAACGCCACCGGGGTGCGCGTGCGTGATTATCCGGTCACGCTGGATAAGTTACTTAAAGGCTTGCCCGCCCTTGTCTAACGCTGAGGAGAAGCGCAGTGCAGCAGCTACTGATTGATGACGATCTGCAACCGCAGATTAAGCCGCAGCAGGCTTTGCAGACCGATGACAGCGAAACCATTCTGCGCTTTGCATTAGAAGCAATGGAGGCGGATTTCGCCGTCGTGTTGATCACGCTGGTTGAAATCCGCGGCGGCGCGGCGCGCGCCTTGGGTGCGCAAATGGTGGTGCGGGAAGATGGCCGCTATTGCGGCTATGTTTCCGGCGGCTGCGTAGAAGCGGCGGCGGCTTACGAAGCGTTGCAGGTTATCGCCAGCGGAAAAGATCGCGTTGTACGCTATGGCGAAGGATCGCCTTATCTGGATATTGTGCTGCCCTGTGGTGGTGGGATCACGCTGGCTTTCCATCGGCTACGAGATGCGCAGCCGTTGAGAAACGTGCTGGATCTGCTGGCAAAGCGGCAACCCGCTGCGCTGTGCTATTTGCCGAAGTTTCAACGGCTGGCTAGCGCGGATTACGCTGAGATATCCAGCTGGCAGGATGATGCCTTTATCACTCGCTATCTGCCAAAAACGCGTGTCGCGGTATATGGACGTTCAGTCGAAGCGCTAGCGACCACATCCATTGCGCAGGCCGCCGGCTACGAAGTGCTCTCCGGGGAGGATGTGCAGGCGCATAGTATCGATCCCTTCACGGCGGTGATTTTGCTGTATCACGATCTGGATCGTGAACTGCCGGTGCTGCTGGCGGCGCTGCGTTCTGCGCCCTTCTATATCGGTGCATTAGGCAGCCTACGCACGCATGCAACGCGCGTTGAGAAACTGCTGTCGCTGGGATTTAGTGAAGATGAGATTGCCCGCATCAAAGCGCCGATTGGCATCTTTGCGCAGGCGAGAGATGCTCACACGCTGGCATTATCAATTGTTGCCTATGTCGCGGCGGCCCGGCTCAACGTGGTTTAGCTAACACATCAATATCACGGTGCACATCGGCATCCGCTTCAAGGGTGACCAGTAAGCGCGCATCCAGCAGCGCTCTGGCGCCCTCATCGCCGTGCAAATGGCGTAACGCTTCAGCGTAGCGCCGATCAAACCCGACCGGATGGCCGGGTTTTCCTTTGTAAGTAAAACGAACCTGCGCCGCGCCCTGCTCCAGCGCCTGATTGACTCGCCGATGATGCGCCGCCGTTAGCCACGGCATATCTCCCAGCGTAATGATCCATCCATTCCAGCGATCGGTCATCGCTACGCCCGCCGCAATCGATTCACCGCTGCCGCCGCTTTCACACAGCACAAGCTGCACGCCCGCGCGTTCAGCATGTTCTCGCACCGCCAGATAATCTGGACGCGTCACCAGCGCTACCGGCAACTCGCTCAGCTTCGCCTGTTCGATGACGGTTTCAATCACCGACTTCGCCTCATCGCCCATGCTGGCAAGCAATTTATTACCGCTGCCGCCGCTGGCGATATAGCGCGAACCTTGACCTGCCGCGAGGATAAGAATGCCTGCTGATGATGTGATCATTTTTGTTAAAACCTTTATGGCATAAAGATATTTTTGCTTACAGTTTAATACGTTAAGTTCACCGAGGATAACTACAATCAGCATGTCGATAATGAATAAGGAAGTAAACCAATGCGTAAATTTTCTCTGATTGTATTGACTGCGGGCGTGTTGCTGTCGGTCACTTCTCAGGTTGAAGCCAAGGGCTGTATTAAAGGTGCGGTAGTCGGCGGTGTTGCGGGCCACATGGCGCATCACGGCGTGGCTGGCGCGGCCGCCGGTTGTGCCGTTGGTCATCATATGGCGAATAAAAAGCAGAAAGAAGAAGACAGTAAACAGCAGCAATCTAAGTAATAACCTGAGCTGCCTGCGCCAGCAGGCAGCTCGACTCACGGATTACAACCGCTTTGGCGATCAGCGATTGATGGTTGCCTGCATCTGCGCCAAGTAGCGTTGGCCGATCACCGGCATTTTTGCCAGTAATGTTTCAATCTCTGTAATATCCGCCGCACTAAGCGTTAACGCCGCGCCACCAATACTTTCATCGAAATCCAATGCTGCGCCATATCCAAATTTTAGTCCTATGCCGCCAAACTCCAGGATAGAGACTTCCAGACCGCCCGTTCCTAAGTTCCTGATTTACGTTTTTGCATTTGTACTCTTGAGTGCTGAAAATCAGCATCGACGAGTAGAGAAGGCGCATGCATATGCCGGTAGAGCGGTTTGAGCAGCGTTCATTACCGGGGCAACGCGCAGCACGGGCTGCGCGTGAATATCCTTTATTACTTATTTAATATTTGCCAACGTTTATACACATCTAATGCCTGAGGTCGTGGATCATATTTCATCGGCAAACGACGTTGTTCAATCGGTTTACTGTATTCGTCGTAGAAAGTGTCAAGTTCAAAGTATTTGCGGTCGTCGCGATAATAGGTTGAATACTCCTCGCGTTTAGTGATGTAAATAACTTGCTTTGGACTGCAATAATAAAGCGCGCCTAAGCACATTGGACATGGGCTGGCGAGAATATAAATGTCGCAGTCGGTGAGATTTTCGCTGCCTGTTTCGCGGCAGGCTTCGCGAATGGCCAGAATTTCAGCATGAGCGGTGGGATCGTTGGTCTGAGCTACGCGGTTTGCGCTTTCAGCGATCACCTTGCCATCACGGACAATGACCGTTGCAAACGGGCGACCGCCCTCTTCAACATTTTTCATGGCTAACTCGATGGTACGTTGTACAAAATCCATTCCTTCCTCACTTATATCCAATAAACTGGCCCATTAATAACGATGAATTATTTAGCCTGGTTTAGTTTTTTAGAATGCGAAAGCAATGGTCTGGTTGAACGTATACGATTTAACCATTGAGTGAGTAAGATTTTATTTCAGAGGGCGGCGTTGCTGGATATCCTTACGTAATTCGGGCTGCCTGGATATTTCAGTGCGCCAGCCATTGGCCGGTGCGGTCTTCGCGCTTGGTGAGTAGATTGATTTGCTGACAAGGCACCGACATTTCCGGCTGCAAAGCAAAAATCAGAACCGGCTTGTTAAGGCTTTGCACCAGCGGAAGCACGGTAGAACTGAGCGCATAGGTGGTGATGTATAACACCACAACGTCAACATTCTCCTTAGAGAACAATTGCGTCGCCTGCTCGGTTTTCTCACTGTTATCGATCAGGCCGGCATCCACAGTCTCAGCGTTGTAAGTTCGTAGCCGCCGGGATACCACAGCAAGATAGTGCTCAAGTTGCTCCTTGAGCCCAGCAAACTGTGGCCAGTAGGTTTCAAGTCCGATACCAAAAAGTCCGACTTTAATGTTGTCCACAACCATTCCTCGCACTGGAAAGAGAAGCTTTCCATTGTGCGAATTTATCGTTGGGAAACCTGTGTCATGCTGACAAGCAAAAGCCATTCATGGCAGGAGACCAATAATCAGCCTGTAATGGCTCGCAGATTTTTACATCCCACGTTGGTTGTGCAAATAGCCCGGCAGAATTTCAAGTTCTGTTTGATGGTTTATCCGCGAGGAAGCTGTGTTTCTGGCTAAAGGCGTAATTTCTCGCAGCTTCATTTCACGGTTTACTTTTGGCAGCCATTCTTCGAACTGTTTGGCGTAGGAATCTGCCAGATATTGATCATGGGTACGCCCCACGAAAAGCTTACTTTTAGCGAGACGGGAAATATCCGTGGCATATATCTCATAGAGATCGCCGCACTGCTGAATTTCTATTGCGGTGAAATGCATATTTGGCCAGAAACTCACTTTTGCTGAAAAATTGCTGTAATTCATAAAATATCACTTATTGATGGATTTATCTGTGTGCCAGATTATTCTGG
>NZ_DALYOQ010000024.1:14776-24771 GCF_031974595.1 Pantoea sp. CTOTU46764
AACGCTTTTCTCAAGGTTTTATACTGTCAGATAATTCCTGAACTTTTGAAATTGAAAACCAGTTTAATACTGATAATCCTATTAATGGGAGAATATCTTAGCCTGAAAATCCATCATCGTCTGGCGTCTTTCCGAGCACGATTTGCAGGGTATTACGCAAGCAATCCTGGAAAATCACATCATTGGTGCTCTCAAGTTCTGCCAGCAGATAGGCGATAATGCTTTTATTAGTAACAGTTTTTTTGTCTTTTATGATCGCCGTAATCACTGAACCCAATATTTCGGCTTCAGATTTAAGCTGTGCAGAACCGCAATTAAAATAGGCGATAAAATCGGTACTGATATTCATTTTTTGCATGCATTTCCCCTGGCGACATTAGTGCCAGCATTTTATTTAGTGGTGTTAAGATTAATGGAATGTTCTGAAAAGAAAGACCAATAGTGATCTAACTAAACTGATTGAGTTTGATAAAAAGAGGTTGTTATTAATTTTGGAAAAAAAATCTATCAAGAGAGCCTGCTGAGGTTAATGATTGAATGCGTAAATTTCAGTGGGATAGTTGTCTCATCACTGCTTGCCGACAAAAATATACAAAGGTGTAATAAGAGTACAGAATTTCTTTTAGGAAAAACGTTTTAAATTTAAGCATTTGAAATAAAATCAGCAATAACAGTCAGTTGCGTGATAGTTAGACCTCAAAGAGAATTGTAAATTAGTCCTTTCCCGTGATTAATTTGCATTTCGGGCAACCAATTTCTGAGAGGCAGAAGCACACATTCATGAGCTTCTGCCTATTAATTCAAGACGTTACCGCTTCGCTTACCACTTTCGCTTGCTGCAGGCTCGCTTCTTCCTCGCGGAACTTCAGTCGATCCCAGACGCGGAAGAACGGATAGTAAATCACCAGAGAAATCGTCAGATTGACCACCTGCAATACGGTGCCAGAAATGTGCCCGCCGGTTGCCAGATAACCGCTAACGAAAATCGGTGTGGTGAATGGCAGCGCAATGCCCGCAGGCGGTGCCACTAAACCGGTACTCATCGCCGCCCACGACACAATCACCAACACCACCGGCGTCAGGATGAAAGGCAGGAACAGATACGGGTTCATCACCAGCGGAATGCCGAACACCAATGGTTCGCTGATGTTAAACAGCGCCGCCGGAGCGGCAATTTTACCGAGCTGCTTCATCTGACGACTGCGTGAGCGGATCAGCATAAAGATCACCAATCCCAGCAGCGCGCCGGTGCCGCCCGGCGCAATCCATAAATCGTAAAACTGCTGGGTAAAGATGTGCGGGATCGGTTGGTTATGCTGGAACGCCTCAAGGTTTTCACTCATGTTCGATAGCCAAACCGGCTGAATAAACACCAGCACTATTGCATCGCCGTGCAGCCCAAGCGTCCAGAGAATACCAATCAGCAGCACTGAGAAAATCATGCCGGGGAGCGTGCCACCGACGTGATGCATCGGCAGACCAATCACAGTCGCAATCAGGTTATTGATATCGCCGAACGGTGAGGCTTCCACCGCCAGACGAAGCATCAACACCACTGCCAGCACACAGAAACCCGGCACCAGCGCGAGGAAGGATTTCGCCACCGCTGGCGGCACGCCTTCTGGCATCTTAATCACCAGATTACGGTTATGCACAAAGCGATAAATCTCAGTGGAAAGCAGTGCAATGACGATAGCCACGAACAAGCCCTGGCTGCCAATCAGCGAAATCGGCAACACGCCGGTGACCAACTGCGTCGGCGCGCCTTCCACCGGGGCAAACAGCGTCTGCTGAGGAATGGTCATCACAAATGCCACTAACGCCATCGCGCCGCTGGTGAGCGGATCGAGCGTGCGATACTTCTCCGCCAAACGGTAGGCAATACCGAAGCTGGAGATCAGTGCCATGATGTCGTAGGTGGCGCGCACCGGATAAAGCAGTTTGTTGCGCCACGTGTCGCCAAACAGATCCGCCATCAAATGGCCCCACGCTGGAATCGGCAGATAGGCGAAGATCAGGAAGAAGCTGCCAATCAGCATAAAAGGCATGTTGAGAATGATGCCGTCACGCACGGAGAGCACATGCTTCTGACCGGCGATTTTCAGTGCGACGGGCAAGACATAACGGTCTATAAAAGTACGATTAGACATAAGTGTTCCTCTGGCTCGGTGGCGCAACGGATTAGGGCGTGGCGAACTGCGGTAGCCACGGCTTATTAAGGGTCAGCCCTTCTTCCAGCAACGCTTCGGCGGTTGCGACATCACCGACTAACGGATTGCCAAGCAGCGCCAGCAGAGCTTGCTGACGATCGCCATGCACGGCGGCTTCGATGGTCAAACGTTCAAACGCTTTGATCTGCTGCGTCAGGCCATTCATCAGCGGCGGCAACTCGCCAAATACCAGCGGATGCGCGCCTTGCGCATCTACCAGGCAGTTCACTTCCACCACCGCATCATCCGGCAGACCATGAATCGCGCCGTTGTTGCGGCAGTTCACCACCAGATTGTTGCCACTGTCGTTATGAATCGCGCTGATCAGCTCAACCGCCACTTCGGAGTAATACGCGCCGCCACGAAAACTCAGTTGTTCAGGTTTGTGCGCCAGATGCGGATCGGCATACAGCTCGAACAGCTCGGCTTCCACTTTCATTACCTGCTCCGCGCGCGTGCCTACGTGACCGTTTTGCGCTTTCTCCTGCTCTTCAGCCAGCATCTGCGGCGTTTGCCAGTAATAGCGATGATACGGGCACGGAATCGCCTTGAGCGCGCGCAGGAACTGCGGCGACCATGGCATATCTTTGATGTTATTCATGGTGAGCGATTGGCCATCGCACAGTTGTTCAATCACCTGCGAAGTGACATCCTCGCCGCGACAGGTCACCTGATGCACCCATACCAGATGATTGAGCCCGGCGAAGCGCAGTTGCACCTCATCCCGGGACGCGTCGAGCATACCGGCAATCATGTGGTGCATATTCACCGGCACATTACACAGGCCGATAATTTTCGCCTTGCTGTAGCGCGACACCGCTTCCGTCACCATCCCCGCCGGATTGGTGAAGTTGATGATAAAGGCATCTGGCGCCAGCTCTTCCACTTTGCGCGCCACGTTAAGCATCACCGGAATGGTGCGCAGCGCTTTGGCAAAACCGCCCACGCCGGTGGTTTCCTGGCCGAGTCGTCCATATTTCAGCCCGAGGCGCTCGTCTGCGGCACGCGCGGCGAGTTGACCCACACGCAGCTGCGTCAGCACAAATCGGGCGCCGCGAATCGCTTCATCGAGTTCAAAATGCACGCTGACTTTCACCTGCTCCAGCCCATTTTGCTGCAGCATACGGCGAGTGAGATCGGCGATGACATGTACCTTTTCACGCCCCTGCTCGACATCCACCAGCGCCAGTTCCGTCACCGGCAGCTGCGCATAACGATTGATGATCCCTTCTACCAACTCCGGTGAATAGCTGCTGCCACCACCAATAATGGCCATCTTAAGCATTCGTGCCTCCTGCCGCAGTGCGGCGGTAAAGTTCAATGATTTCGCCTGCCAGATCCTGAATCAGCATGGCGTTCATCAGATGATCCTGGGCATGGACCAGAATCAGCGTGACGGGCAACTTGCCGCTGCCTTCGTCCAGACCAATCAGCGCGGTTTGCTGCTGGTGCGCCGCACTGATGCTTTCACTCGCCGCCGCCAACTGCTGTTGCGCCTCGGTGAAGCGCCCTTCTCGTGCCAGCCGCAGCGCGCTGATTGCCGCGCTACGCGCTGCGCCGGCTTGCACCAGCAGCAGCATAATTCCCTCTTCAAACTCGATAGCCACGATTTCAGACATGCAAAATCCCCCACAGCACAAGCCGTGTAGTGTCGGTTAGATGGGTTAAAACGGACAGTTAGGCGGTGTGTAACGCCAGCGCTTTATCAAGCACCTGTTCGCCACGCATCATGCCGTAATCCATCATGTCGATGACGGCGACAGATTTGCCCTGCGGCGCGGCAATGGCGGTAAGACGGGCAGCTTCGAACTGCACCTGCGGGCCGAGCAGAACGACATCGGCATCCGGCAGAATACGTTCGAATTCCGTCACCGGCACAGCTTTGATATCGATCTCCAGACCGCGACCTAAAGCAGCGTGCTGCATTTTGCTCACCAGCATGCTGGTGGACATGCCTGCAGCACAGCAAAGTACGATGCGCATAATTTCTTCTCCTGTGATTTGTCCCGGCCATTTAAGACCCGTCTCAGAGAAGCTGTAAAGTGGCTGCGGGCAGATGATTTTCTGATGGTTTGATAATTTACTAATATAAATCATAGGCATATAACAAAATACACCATGAAAATATTTTTCACGAGTGTGATCTTAACCGTAATTTAACAGTAACAACCCCGACAATCGGCGATGAAAAACGGTATTCCGATGAAAAAAAACTCAACATGAAAAATTATTTCATGCATGATGGACGCTCGCTAATGAGGATGTGATGAGCTGATGGATATTGTCTGGCAATTACGGCAGCAATCGGAGCGCGCGGATGCGCAGGAATCGAGGCTGGCGCGTTTTTTTCTGGCTAAATTGGGTGCGACTGAGCAGGCCACCATGGAAAGTCTCGCCACGCAGGCGGGCGTGAGTCCGGATGTGCTGCGACGCTTTGCCACGTCGGCAGGCTGTCAGGATCTCGATGATTTTCTTCGTCAGGTGCGTAAAGCCGGTCAACAGCGGGACGTAGAATTTATTGATGTCATTCGCCAGCGGCAATCTTCACTGAGCCAGCAGGAGAAACGCGTTGCCGAGGCGATTCTCAGCGACACCGCTTTTGCTGCCTCCGCTACCATCGAACAACTTGCCGGACGTGCCGAAGTCAGTGCCGCCACTATTACCCGCTTTGCCCGTTCGCTGGGTTGCGAAGATATCCGCGATTTGCGCATGCGGCTGGCGCGTGCGCCACAGGTGCAAACCCGTAACGCGATTGCGCCTATAGAGGCGATTATTCAAGCGCTAACCCAGCAATACGCGCAAGCGGAAACCGCAGTCTGGCAACGTGCCGCAGAGATGTTACGTAAGGCCAGAAGCGTACTGCTGATTGGCGCGTCGGGCCTACAAACTGCGCTGTCTGCGGAAGTCCATCAACGCCTGCAAGGCGCTGGATTGCCCATCGCATGGATTCAGGATGACAACCTGCTGAGTATGACGCTGAGTCGTTTACAGCCGGATGATCTGTTGCTGATTCTCGCGCCTGACGCGGTTAACAGCCACGTGCTCAGCACGGTACACCATGCCCATATTCAAAAAACGCCGGTGATCGCGCTCTGTGCGCAGACCTTAGACCTGGCGAATCAGGCCGATATCTGGCTGCCGCTGCCAGAGGCAAAAAACGCACGGCGTTACGGCATTTTGTTTGCGCTGGATCGGTTGGAGTCAGCAATAACTATTCCTTAAGTAAAACTATAGCATCCTGAAATTTGCAAAAGTAAAACGATCCGCGGGCTGTTCAACAGGCGCTCGGCAAGCATCATCTGGCGTTAGCCGATGCCATTTGGCTGTTGTTTGAAGGTGTTCTCACTTCAGCGTTAATTATTGGTGCTTCGCAGGCGTGCGAAGCCGGTAAAAACGCCGCTCTGCAGCTTTGCCGCTTACTGCGTGGCAGTGCTGAGTGGGTTTATTGGCTGTCGCAGTGCTGCCTCGTCGTTCCCTTGCTGCTTCTGGCGTTCAGCCATCACTATTCAGTTTGGCTATTTCCCGCCGTGGCATTGGGTGGCGCCGCGTACGTCACGCTCTCGGGCGTATTGCTGGTGTGGGGCGCAGCAGCAACGGAAAATGTCCCCGCCATCGGCGTAGGCATGCTGTTCTTCATGTTGGCGACGGGCCAGGTCATTGGATCGCTACTGTTCGGACAACTCTATGCGCAGGCAGGCGCGTCAACCGTATTAACACTGTTTGCCGCCCTGCCGTTACTGGTGATGTTGATTATTCGTCGTTAAACGGATCTTTTTTGTCATCTTCGCTGTCATCGCGCGTTCTGGGAATCTCACCGTGTTCACTGGGATTGTCCTTAGCGGGATGTTTTTCATCATTCACGTCACGTTTATCTTTTGGGTGATGGCTCATCTGCAGCTCCTTGGTTAATCACCCATTAAGTGTAGTTGATCTAAATGGGGCGAAAAGTTCGCCCCACCCGCTTACTGCAACGCTTTCAGGATCTGCATCGCCGCTTTAACCCGCTCGGTATTGGGATAATTTTTGTTCGCCAGGATCACAATGCCGACCTGCTTCTCTGGAATAAAGGCGACATAAGCCCCAAATCCGCCCGTTGCGCCGGTTTTATGCACCCACGACGCGGTGACACGCGGATGTGCTTTCGCATCCCTTACCGGCTGCGGACCGAGCGCTACCTTGTTATCCGCGCCCTTCACTGCCATGTCTGCCTGAGCGGGCCAATTCAGCATTTCCCACCCCAACCCCTGATATAACGCATCGGTACGATAGAAACGCGTTTGCGCGAAATTCAGCGCCTGCTGCAGCGTTTGGTCTTTTACCTGCTGCGGATCCATGTTGGCCTGCATCCAGCGCGCCATATCTTTAATTGACGACTTCACGCCATAGGCTTCGGCATCCAACATGCCCGACGACACGCGCACCGGCTTGCCTTCGTGGTAACCCCATGCGTATACGTTCTTCGCGCTGTCGGGCACGGTGATAAAGGTGTGCTTAAGCTGCAGCGGCGTAAACACGCGTTGCTGCATGGCTTGCTCAAATGTCAGCCCGCTGGGTTTCGTCGCCAGCCAGCCAAACAAGCCGATGCTGCTGTTCGCATACTGACGCGTGTTGCCCGGCGCCCATTGCGGTTGCCATTGTTGATAGAAGTTCGCCAGCGCCTTTTCATCGGTCACGGCATCAGGAACCTGCAACGGCAAGCCGCCGGCGGTGTACGTCGCCAATTGCAGCAGCGTGATGTCACGCCACTGCGGCGTATTCAGCGCCGGCCAGTATTGACTGGCGCGATCGCTCAGTGCGATCTCGCCTTTGTTCACCGCGACGCTACTCAGCACGCCGGTGAAGGTTTTACTCACCGAACCCAGTTCAAACAGCGTATCTTGCGTGACCGGACGCTGCTGTTTTTCATCCGCCATGCCCCAGGTGAAATAGTGCGGCTGGCCTTTAACCACCACCGCCACCGCCATGCCGGGAATGGCTTGCTGCTGCATCAGCGGTGTGATGGCCTGATCAACGATGGCGTCCACATCAGGCGTCGCAGCGAACGCCATTGAGCACGCCGATGTCAGTGCTGTTGCTATTAAAGTTTGAGAAATCAATTTCACTGTTATTAACCTTCCGGGTTGTTGTTCCGCGGGCAGTTTGCCCACTTTGACAGGCAGCAACAAACTGTTAATTTTAGCGTCAGACAATAGAAATTCTTACAGGTCACCGCATGACTCGCCCTTATATTCCACTTAACGCGCTCAGAGCCTTTGAAGCCGCCGCACGTCATCTAAGTTTTACTAACGCTGCTATTGAGCTGCATGTAACCCATGCAGCCGTAAGTCAGCAGGTGAAATCGCTGGAGCAGCAGCTGGGCTGCCAGCTGTTTGTGCGGGTATCGCGCGGATTGATGTTGACCACCGAAGGCGAAAGCCTGTTGCCGGTATTAAACGATTCATTCGATCGTATTGCCGATACGCTGGATCGCTTCTCATCGGGCCAAATGCGCGAGAAATTAAAGGTCGGCGCGGTGGGAAGCTTTGCCACCGGTTTGCTGTTGCCGCGTTTAGAGGATTTTAACCGCCGTTATCCGCACATAGAGCTGCAACTCTCCACCCACAACAATCGCGTCGATCCAGCCGCCGAGGGTCATGATTACACCATTCGCTTTGGCAGCGGCGCCTGGCACGGCACCGAAGCGCAGTTTATTTGTTCAGCCCCGTTATCGCCGCTGTGTAATCCCGCCATTGCCCGGCAGTTGCAGCAGCCTGCAGACGTGCACAAATTCACCCTATTGCGATCGTTCCGCCGTGATGAGTGGAGCCAATGGCTGCACAGCATTAATGAACATGCGCCATCACCTGCGCATCCGGTGATGATTTTTGACTCATCCCTGACGATGATCGAAGCGGCATTACTGGGCGCGGGGATTGCGCTGGCACCGGTAAAAATTTTCAATCACCTGCTGCAAAGCGAGAGGCTGGTGCGCCCTTTCGCCGCAGAAATCGATCTCGGCGGCTACTGGTTAACGCGTTTTCAGTCGCGACCTGAAAGCACCGCAATGACGGCGTTTTCAGATTGGTTGATGAATGCGCATCAGACGTCGTAGGGTCGCCATTCATGGCGACCGATTCACCTACTGCACATTTATCTGTTTCGCTTTCGCCAGCGTGCGCGCAAGAATTGAGGAGTACAGCGGTTTGCCGCCGAAGAATTGTGCGGCCAGCGTCGCGCCGAGGCAGGTAATGATCATCGGCAAAATCAGCTGATAATTGTTGGTCATCTCCAGCACCAGCACAATGCCGGTCAGCGGCGCACGCACCGAGGCCGCAAACAGCGCGCCCATACCAGCCACGGCAAAGGTTGCTGGCTCCAGATGCAAACCCGGCAACCACTGCATGCAGAGTTGGCCGAAGCAGGTACCTAACAGCGTGCCCAACGTCAGCATCGGGGCAAAAATACCGCCCGGCGCGCCGGAGGAAAAACAGCAAATAGTTATCAACGTGCGCAGTGCGAAAATGGCAAAGAGCGCCAGCGCGCTGTAAGCTCCGCTGGAGAAATCAGTAATCAGCGCAATCCCGCCGTTAATCGCTTGTGGCAGAAACAGGCCAATCACGCCACACATCCCCGCCAGCAAACTTCCCCACAGCACCCAGGGTGCAACGCGGCCTTTATGCAAACGCTGAAACTGATCCTGCGCGAGGAAAATGAAGCGGTTAAACGCCACGCCGCAGCCACCAAATAACACGCCCAACACTAAATAAAGCCACAGCGTATTGGTTGGCGCATCCTGCAGCTGACCAATATTAATGATTGCTTCGTTGCCATTACACACGCGGAAAACAATGCTGGAAACGATAACGCCAACAAACACCGCTTTGATGGAAATCAGGCTGTAGCGAAACTGCGGACGCATCTCTTCGATAATAAACAGGATGCCCGCCAGCGGCGCGTTGAAAGCGGCCGACAAACCCGCGGCAGCGCCGGTTGCCAGCAACGTGTGGCGAGACTCAGAAGATTTTACGCGGAACAGATCAACACACATGCCGCCGATATTGCCGCCCAGTTGCACGGTCGGTCCTTCGCGACCCAGCACCATGCCTGATCCTAACGCACCCATGCCGCCGATAAATTTCACCGGCAGCACGCGCCACCAGCGCACCGGACGAAGTTCCTCCAGCGCGCCTTCAATTTCGGGAATGCCCGATCCGCCCGCTTCCGGCGCGAAACGTCGCACCAGCAAGTAGCCGACAGCGCCTAATAGCGCAGAGAGCATAAACGCGCCGGCGATTTTCACCAGCAGATTGTCACCCGCACCCTCAAGCCAGCTTAAGCGCGTATGCACCACAAAATTGACGGCTTTATCAAAGGCCACGCCAACTAAACCGGTTAACACACCGACCAGCGCGGCCAGCAGCAACAGCGCGACGGGCGTTTTGTCGCGGCGTAGTAGTTTCTGCATCAATAAGAAGCGCCCAGCACGTAAGGTCGTGTTGGGCTCTGCGGAGTGACCGTTGGCAGGCATGCAAATCCTCTGTTTTCATAACCGTGTTCAAACGTGAGTTTGAGAAAAGAGGCATTAGCATACTGAGAATGAAGTGATTTTTAACCCAGGAATTCGCAAGCGGATTTTTCAGGTTGGAAGAGGCTGGCTGCATTAGCCTCCTCCACGGTGGATTAGTCCTGCTCTTCAGCAATCAGCGTAAGTTTTTCGTCGGTGGCTTTTTCTTCTTCCAGCGTTTCACCCAACAACTTCGCGGCATCCTGATAATCCAGTTTTAAGGCTAACGCGCGCAAAGTACC
>NZ_DALYOQ010000024.1:24781-53738 GCF_031974595.1 Pantoea sp. CTOTU46764
GGTGGCGATCTCATAATGTTCAACCTTCTGCGCAGCACCGATCAGTCCGGCATCGCAAACCGGCCCTTTCTCCACTTCATCGATGATCTCCTGCGCTTCTTCAGCCAATCCTTCCAGCGCATGACACTTCATCCGTTTGATCTGCACACCTTCAGTGAGTTCAACCAGTTGATCGATACGTTCAATTTGTCCGCGTGTCTCTTCCAGATGCTGTTTAAAGGCTGCGACCAGATTAGGATCGGTGGCTGCACGAATCATTTTTGGTAACGCTTTAGTGATCTGTTTTTCTGCGCTGTAAATATCAGAGAGATCATGCACAAACAGATCGTGCAGTGTTTTAATCGTCATAATATTGCCTTTTGATAAAGTAGGATGTCAGGTAGGTAAAACGTGGGCGAGAAGGAATAATAAATTGCGCCGACACATAAGACTGACTTAATCCTGGCGGACATTACACAATTCACAAGCGAAGCCTTAAAAATAAACACCACGCATTGTTTAATTCATTGCCAGAATTAAAGAAGGTTAATCGGAGACATAATCATGAAAAAACCAAGACAACCCGAACTCAGCGGTGAAATTATTCACGAACGTACTTTACTCCCGCTCGGTTTAATTTCTCTTTACGAAGTCGTCTTCAATAACGGCAAATATGCCGTTATGCGCCTGGATAAAGATCAACCCTTTCATCAGGGTGACATTTTTAAACGCATAAATGATCGCTGGTATTGTGATGAAAAATTAATACATCCACTGGGGTTTCAGTTTGTCGATCGGGCTGAAGCGCAGCGGTCATTTATCGAATATGAGCGGTAATATTTATTTTTCGTTTTCATATTATAGAGTGAACAGTGGCAAGATGGTTCGGTTGCGCGGGTGGCAATGACATCCAGAAATCAACCCCCATGCTGGTTTCATATTCTGCGTGTGACTCAAGAAAAATATGCTCACCGCTGCGCGACTGCCCGCCGTAAAGCCAGCCGCCCTGCACTTCGCCATTATCAAATTGTACGATGCACTCCTGCTTATAGCCCGGCGCTTGTTCATTTAAATCAATCCATTCAAGAATATGGCGCATGTGTCTATACCTCAGCAATAAACAGTGATTTACAGTGCGGGCACAACATAGCCTGCCCGCGCGCTTGTTTTAAGGAAGATTGCGGGCAGAATTTTTTACACACTGGACACTGCGTTTTTATTTCCCGGCGCGATAAACCTTCTAAAAATTGATTTAACCAGCTCATGATTTTTTCCTTTTTCAGTTAACTTATTCTAACACACCTCACTTTTTTCACTGCAACTAACACTTGACAACATTGTTAATGATCTTCAACCCCATCATTACACTCATTTAAATATTTTAAATTTACTTTAATTATATAAAGCCAACCGTCAAATAAATTCAACGCTATACTCAATAAAGACAGAACAGTTTCCTCGCCCACTCTTATACCGTCAATCTTCCTGTTGATAGTGCTGACTTTTATAATCCACTGGATTTTTTGCGACGCCATTATGAAAAATAAAATTCCCACCGGATCAATCATCGGCAGTAGTGCGCTTCCAGCAACCGCACGCGCCAGTCTTGAATTATTGCCTGACAGCGGCATCTATCAGGCGAACCGGCCAGACGTTTTTTCCGAACAGCAAATGGCAATATATGGCGAGCGACTGGCAAAAACGCATCATCTTTCTGACGCCAAAAAAAACTATAAGTTATTGCAGCGACTAAGTGAAAACGAACAGGCGCTGATAAAAAGTGCAGAAATATTAAGTACCGGTGATAAGCGTAATCTGACGCCGGCTGGCGAGTGGCTGTTAGATAATTTTTATATCATCGAAGAACAAATTCGCATGGTACGCCATCTGTTGCCGACCAAATTTGGTCAGGGTTTACCCGCGCTTGAAGAGCCCACCCACGCGTTACGTATTCAGGCGATTGCTGATGAGATGATCAGTCACAGCGACGGCCGCTTAGAATCGACGGTGCTGGCGACTTTTATTCATGCTTATCAGAGGATTACGCCGCTGCTGATGGGAGAACTTTGGGCGCTTCCCGCCATGCTGCGCTTTGCGCTGCTCGATAACCTCGCGCGTATTGCGCAAGGCGTCGCCGAGATCCATCAGGAGCGCAGCCAGGCCGAAGCGTGGATTAATGAGATCGTTCATCACTCCGCCAAAGACGCCACGCGGGTGATTCAGGTGATTGCCGATATGGCACACAAAAACAGCCAGCTTTCTGGCGCGTTTGTCGCCGAACTGGCGCGCAAGCTGAATGGTCAGAATCACTCGCTAGCGCTGACGTGGGTGGAGCAACATCTGCTGAACACCGGGCGTAATACCGCGGATGTGATTGAACAATTTAACCGTCAACTGGCATTGAGCCAGCTTTCGGTCAGCAACAGCATTGCCGGATTGCGCCAGCTCGGTGAAATCAACTGGCAGGATTTGGTGGAATCGCTGAGTCTGGTGGAGCAGGTACTGGTGCAGGATCCGGCTGGCATTTATCCGCAGATGCATTTTGACAGCCGCGATCAGTACCGACACGTGGTGGAAGAGCTGGCGCGTCAGAGCGAATTCGACGAGCTTAGCGTGGCCAATCAGGTGCTGGCGCTGAGTCGTCAGCCCGAATTGCCGTCGCGCCAGCAGCATATTGGTTACTTTCTGCTGGATAAAGGACGCGCGCAGCTTGAGCAACAGTTAAAGCCGCGCCGTTCCTGGTTGAATCAGGCGCGTCATCATCTCAGCCAAACGCCGCTGCTCTCCTGGCTTGGCAGCCTCACCTTATTGACCACCGCCTTCAGCGCCGAAGCGCTGTTTTTCACCCATCAGGCCGGTATGTCGGTGGTGCTGTGGCTGTTGCTGGTACCGGCGGTGATCATTATCAGCAGCCAGCTCGCCTTACAACTGCTCAGCGAAGTGACAACCCGCACCCGCCATCCGGTTCCCCTTCCGCGACTCGATTACGAGCTGGCGGTGCCGGATAGCGATCGCACCTTGGTAGTGATCCCTTGCTTAATCAGCAGCAAACAGGGCACCGATACGCTGCTGCGCTCGCTGGAAACCAGCTATCTCGGCAACGCGCTCGACAACATCACTTTTGCGCTGCTGGCCGACTTCACAGACAGCGTGGATGAACATCAGGTTGATGATGATGAAATCATCGGTTACGCAGTACTGAAAATTCAGGCGCTCAACCGCCGTTACAGCAGCAAGTCGCACCACGATGTGCTGTTTTCGCTGCTGCATCGCAACCGGGTTCACAATCCTTCACAGGGCGTTTGGATGGGTTATGAGCGCAAGCGCGGCAAACTGCATGCGCTCAATCGCTGGCTGCAAGGTGAAGCGGAGATGTTTAACGTGATCGTAGGTGCCAGCCAGGCGCAGATGCGCACTGTGAAATACGTCATCACCCTTGATGCCGACACCATTCTGCCGCGCGAAACCGCACACAAGCTGATTGGTATCATGGCGCATCCCCTCAATGCGCCGGTATTTGATGATCGCCTCAACCGCGTGGTGGAAGGTTACGCCATTCTGCAGCCGCGTCTGGCCGAAGAGATCCCGCCCTTTGGACAAGGCCGCTACGCGCGGCTCTCCAGCAGCGTGCCGGGCAACGATGCCTATTCATCGATGTCTTCCGATATCTATCAGGATCTATTTGGCGAAGGTTCGTTTGTCGGCAAAGGCATTTACGATGTGGCGGCTTTCACCCGCGCGACGCGCAATACCTGCCCGGAAAATCTGGTGCTGAGTCACGATCTGCTGGAGGGCTGTTACGCGCGTTCCGGCGTGGTCAGCAATGTGGTGCTGTATGAACACTATCCGGATAACTATCTCAGCGATGTCGCGCGGCGTTTCCGCTGGGTGCGCGGTGACTGGCAGCTGCTGAACTGGTTAAAACTGCGTGTACGTCTGGAGGATGGCGGCTATCAGGCCAATCCGCTGAGCGCGCTTTCGCGCTGGAAATTGTTCGATAACCTGCGTCGCAGTCTGGTGGCTCCTGCCTTGCTACTGCTGATGTTTCTGGCTTTCACTTGGGTAGCGAATCCGCCGTTTTGGCTCGGCTGTATTGCGCTGTTCCTGCTGCTGCCAAGCGCTTTTGCGCTGAGCATGGAAGGCATGCGCAAAAGCAAAAGGCGCGCCTGGCAACATCATCTCACTATCTTGTACTCGGATGCGTTAATGCGTCTGGGACGTGCGGGACTGACGCTGGCAGCGTTGCCGCATGAAAGCTACTGGTCGCTTAAAGCGATCATCGTCACGCTGTGGCGATTGAACGTCAGCGGGCAGTTTCTCCATGAATGGAAAAGCGCGTCGGCGGGCAGTTCCTCGCCCACGCCGTCACTGCGGAACTTTTATCAGGCAATGTGGTTTAATCCGGCGGCAGGCGTTGCACTGTCACTTTTAACCGTGCTGATCAATCCACAACTGATCGCGTTAGCGCTGCCGCTTTCCTTGCTGTGGCTGCTCACGCCGTGGCTGTTATGGCAGTTGAGTAAACCGGCGCAATCGCGGCAGAAAAAACTCTCCGCAGAGCAGCAGCAGTTTTTGCGCCAGACCGCGCGCCACACCTGGGCATGGTTTGAAGATTTCGTTACCGCCGAGCACAACCACTTGCCGCCGGATAACTTCCAGGAAGTGTTGCAGCCGGTGGTGGCGCACCGCACTTCGCCGACCAATATCGGCCTGTCACTGCTGGCTAATTTAACCGCATGGGATTTCGGTTACATCACGCAAAAACAGGTGATTACCCGTTCGCTCGCCACTCTGGATAGCCTTGATCGCATGGAGCATTTTCGTGGGCATCTCTACAACTGGTATGACACTTACACGCTAAAACCGTTAAATCCACGTTACATTTCTACCGTGGATAGCGGCAACCTCGCCGCCCATCTCGCTACCTTGCAGGCGGGTCTTGCGCAATGGAAGCATCTGCCGGTGATCGCTTTACCGCTGATCATGGCTGGTCTGAATGACACCTTGATGCTGGCCAAAGCGCAAATGGGCACAGAGCGTCACGATCGCTGGGATGAGCTAGCCGAGCAGTTTGTTGCGCTGCAACAAGTCGCACCCGCCGCGATTGCCAATCATCTTTCATCCCTGATCGCGCTGAGTGAAATTCTGCTGGCGCAGCTCAAACTGCCGCCGTCGCAGGTGAAATGGTTTGAACGCTTTATCCATCAGCTCAGCGATTTCCAGCAAGAGTGGATGCGTTATTTCAGCTGGATCGGGCCGGATGATGTGCTGCCGGACGCTTTGCCCTCGTTGCTGTGGCTGAGTGAATTAAAACTTCATCGCCCCGGCCTTAATGCCCAGCTCGCCGCTTCCGTGATGTGGGCCGCGCGAGAACGCATGGCGACCTTGCTGGAGCTGGAAGGACGTCTGGAAGATCACGCTAAAATGGACTTTCGTTTTCTCTATGTTGAAAAAAACGCGCTGCTCAGCGTCGGTTACAACCTCGATAGCGGCCTACTCGACAAAGGCCATTACGATCTCTTCCCCTCCGAAGTGCGCCTGACGCACTATTACGCCATCTCCGCCAATCAGCTGCCGGTAAAAAGCTGGTTCGTGCTGGGGCGCTTGTTTACCCAGCTGGATAACAAACCTGCGGTGATGTCGTGGAGCGGCTCGATGTTTGAGTATCTGATGCCGCATCTGGTGATGCCGGTCTACCCGGATACGCTGCTGGAGAAAATGGCGCTCTCGGCGGTGAAGCAGCAGATCGCCTCCGGCGACGCCGCGCAGATTCCGTGGGGCGTTTCCGAATCGGCGTATGCCGCTTTCGATGATAGCCAAAACTATCAATACAAAGCCTTCGGTACGCCCGAGTTGGGACTAAAACGTGGCCTCAACGATGATCATGTGGTCGCGCCCTACGCCTCGCTGCTCGCGTTGATGGTGCTGCCGCATCAGGCCACCGATAACCTGATGAAGCTGAAGAAAATGGGTGCCTGCGGGAAATACGGTTTCTACGAAGCGCTTGATTTCACCGCACATCGGCTGGCGCGCGGTCAGCAATTTGTCGCAGTGAAAACTTACATGGCGCATCACCAGGGAATGGGTTTTCTGGCGATTTCGCATCTGCTGCATGAAGCGCCGATGGTGGCGCGGTTTATGTCCAGCGCACGCTTCCAGTCTTCTTATTTACTGCTGCAGGAGCGCATGCCGGACGACATTGAGCTCTATACGCCGCGTCGTCAGTTCGTTGATACCCGCGAGATCAAGCCACGTTCGGACACGCATGAACTGCGCGAATACAGCGGTTCGGCGGCTCACTTGCCACAGCTGCAGCTGCTGTCGAATGCAAACTATCATGTGATGGTGACGCAATCCGGCACCGGTTACAGCGAGTGGAAAGGATTGGCGTTAACCCGCTGGCGCGCCGATGGCACCAGCAATCAGCACGGCATCTTCTGCTATATCCGCGATCGTCAATCCGGCGAATTGATCAGCCCGACGTTCCAGCCGAGCGGCGATACGCGGCCACAACACATTGCCCGCTTCACCGATGCTGGCGCGGAGTTTGAGTCGCGCGCTGAAACCCTCAGCACCCACACGCAAGTGGTGGTGTCGCCAGAAGATGATGTGGAGATTCGCCGCATCGTCCTCACCAACCATTCACGCCAGCTGCGTGAGATGGATATCACCAGCTATGCGGAAGTGGTGCTCGCCTCCGCTGCCAGCGATATGGCGCATCCGGCGTTCAGCAATCTGTTTGTGCAAACCGAAATTGTTACCGAGCTGGAAGCCATTCTGGCGCATCGCCGCCCGCGTGATGAGAAAACCGAACCGGTGTGGATGTTCCACGCGCTGCTGATTCACGGCACCAGCGAGCGCGATACGCATTATGAAACCGACCGTGCGCAGTTTATTGGTCGCGGCAGGACCCGCGCCGATCCACAAGCCATTACAGCGGAAGGCATACTCAGCGGCAGCGCCGGTGCGGTGCTCGATCCGCTGATGTCGATCCGCCAGAAAATCGCGCTCAACCCGGGTAAATCCATCACCCTCGATCTGGTGTACGGCGTCACTACGCAGCGTGACGCCTGCCTTGGATTGATTGAGAAGTATCGCAACAATGTCTATGCCAATCGGGTATTTGAAATGACGGCGTCGCACAGTCAGGTGGCGCTGCGACAGCTGAATATCCTCGCCGAAGATGCCAGTTTGTATAACCAGCTCGCCAGCGCGGTGATTTTTGCCAGCCCTGAAATGCGCGGCGACAGCCAGCGTATGCAGCAGAATCGTCTCGGGCAAACCTCGCTATGGCGCTACTCCATTTCAGGCGATCTGCCTATCGTGCTGGTACGCATCGAAAACGGTACGCAGCTTAGTCTGGTGAGCAATCTGATCAAGGCACATCAATACTGGCGTCAGAAAGGATTGACGGCGGATTTGGTGATCCTTAACGGCGAGCAAGGTGGCTATCAGCAGCTGTTGCAGAATCAGCTGATCAAGATGATTTCATCCGGCGAAACTCAGCTGCTGGCCGACAAGCCGGGCGGCATCTTCCTGCGCCAAAGCGATCACTTTGCCGCCGAAGACGTCACGCTGTTACTCAGCGTGGCAGCCGTGGTACTGGAAGGACGCAATGGCAGCCTGGCCGATCAGCTGACGGTGCTGTTAAAACCGCAGCCGGTTGCGCCGCCTTCCCGCTTCCTGCCGCATAAACAGGCATTACCTACGCCCACTCGCCTCGCCGCAGCGGAAACCTTGCAGCTGTTCAATGGCACCGGCGGCTACAGCGCCGATGGCAGTGAATACCACATTCTGCTGTCCCCACATCTTCAGACGCCCGCGCCCTGGTGCAACGTGCTGGCAAATAAACAGTTTGGCAGCGTGATCTCGGAAAGTGGTCAGGCCTACACCTGGTTTGAAAATGCGCACGAATACCGCCTGACGCCGTGGCACAACGATCCGGTTAGCGATACGTCGGGCGAAGCCTTTTATCTGCGCGATGAGGAGAGCGGCGATGTCTGGTCGCCGATGCCGCTGCCAATGCGTGGCAACGGTGATTATCTGACGCAGCACGGTATGGGCTACAGCTGCTTTGTGCATCAGGAGCAAGGCATTCGCAGCACGCTCACCACCTTTGTCGCAGCCGAGCAGGCGGCGAAAATCACGCTAATCCAACTCAGCAATCTGTCGGGCAAAACGCGACATCTGTCGATCACCGGCTACGTCGAATGGGTGCTGGGTGAGCTGATGAGCCAATCTGCCCGCCACGTGCAAACCTCATCGGCAATAGTGGCCGATGGCAGCGCCATTCTGGCGATGAATCCGTATACCAGCGCCGGATCGACGCGCACCGCATTCTTCGCCGCATCAGGCAATCAGATTGCTTTCAGCGGTAATCGCCTTGAGTGTCTGGGCCGCAATGGTTCAACGCGTAAGCCCGCGATGATGCAAGCGCGTGGCTTATCGGGCAACACCGGCGCGGGGCTCGATCCCTGCGCCACCTTGCAAACGCTGACCAGCTTAATTGATGGCGACACGCGCACCTTGGTGTTCGTATTAGGCGCGGCGGAAGATACCACATCGGCGCTGACGCTGATGCAGCAATTTCTCCCCAGCGAACAGGCGGAAACCGAGCTGGCAAAAGTACAGCAGCAATGGCGCGGTCTGTTAGACAAAGTCGAGGTGCAAACACCGGATGCAGCGGTGAACCTGCTGGCGAACAACTGGCTGCTGTACCAAACGCTGGCCAGCCGTTTGCTGGCGCGCAGCGGTTATTATCAGTCGGGCGGCGCGTTTGGCTTCCGCGATCAGTTGCAGGACACGCTATCGCTGACCCACGCCGCGCCACACTTGTTGCGCGATCAGCTGGTGCTGTGCGCGTCCCGTCAGTTCCTCGAAGGCGATGTGCAGCATTGGTGGCATCCACCCGCCGGACGCGGCGTGCGCACCCGCTGCTCGGATGATTATCTCTGGCTGCCCTTTGCCCTTTGCCATTACATCACCGCCACCGAGGATATCGCGCTGTTAGAACAGCCAGTTAGCTATCTTGAAGCGCCGCTGCTTGCGGCCGAAGAAGAGTCGGTTTACAGCCTGCCCAACGTCAGTCAGCTGCAGGAAAACCTGTGGCAGCATGGCTTGCGCGCCATCCAGCATGGCCTGAGATTTGGCGAGTATGGTTTGCCGCTGATGGGTTCTGGCGACTGGAATGACGGCATGAGCGAAGTCGGCATTGCCGGTAAAGGCGAGAGCGTCTGGCTGGGCTTTTTCCTCTACAGCGTGCTCACGCGCTTTGCCGCGCTCTCCACACGTATCGGGCAAGCGGAAGCCGCTACGTTGTGCGAACAGCAGGCTGCAAAGCTGAAAACGGCACTGAATCAGCGCGCCTGGGATGGTGAATGGTTCCTGCGCAGCTACTTCGATAGCGGCGAAACTCTCGGTTCACACCGCAACGCCGAATGCCGCATTGACGCCATCGCACAGAGCTGGTCGGTGCTGTCTGCTGCGGGCGATCATGATAAATGCGTCTCGGCAATGCAGGCGCTCGATCAGCAGTTAGTTGACAGCGATAACGGCCTGATCAAGCTGCTGACGCCGCCGTTTAATGGCATCGGTCCCAATCCGGGATACATTCGTGGTTATCTGCCCGGCATTCGCGAAAACGGCGGGCAATACACGCACGGCGCGCTGTGGGCAATTATGGCGTTCGCGGAAATGGACCAGGTTGATCGCGCCTGGGAATTGCTGGCGCTGATTAATCCGATCAATCACAGCCTTGATGCGCATGCTGTTGCAACTTACAAGGTCGAACCTTACGTGAAGGCGGCGGATGTCTACAGCGCCGATAATCAACAAGGTCGCGGCGGCTGGACGTGGTACACCGGCTCGGCGGGCTGGACCTATCAGCTGATTATCGAAACCCTGCTCGGCATCACGCGTCACGGCGATAAATTGCAACTGCGTCCACGTCTGCCTCAGGCGTGGCCGGGCGCGAAGGTGATTTATCATGAAGGTGACGCGCGCTATGAAATTGAGATGCTACGTACGTCCGAAGGTTATCAGCTGTGGCTGGATGATGAGCTAAGTGCGGATGATGCCATCACGCTCAGCGGTGAAGCTGGGATTCATCAGGTACGAATTCATCTCGCGGAGTAGCAATCACTGCGGTCATTAGTTTTCACCATAGCCAGCAGTGGGAAATATCAAAGCGCCCTGCCAGCGTCTATTTTAGGGTAATTCTCCCCTACAAGGAGAATGACTCATGAGCCTCTTATCACCCGGCAATCGCCGGGATTTTCTTTCCGCCGGCATGAAACTCACCGCCGCAGGCACCTTACTCAGCGCGGGCATGAGCCGCAGCGCTCAGGCGGCGGCAACCTGCCAACCCGCCAATGCCAGCCGCGTGGATGCCACGCACTATCTGCTGCGTAACGTGCGACTGGAAGAAGCTTTTATCCGCAAACAGGACGTGATTACCGCCACGCGCACCGGTTTGTATGATGTCGAAGTGAATGCCGGAAATATTGCCGTAGTGCATCCCGCAGGCGTTAAACTTAATTTGCCCGCATGGGACGCCGCCGGTTATCTGCTGCTGCCCGCCACGCGCGATATGCACATCCATCTCGATAAAACCTTCTACGGCGAAGGCTGGCGCGCCCCGCTGCCGCGTCATAGCGTGATCGATATGATTCATCAGGAAGAGCAGATCCTGCCCGAACTGGTGCCGACTTCTGAAATCCGCGCCGAGAAACTGATTGGTCTGCTGCAATCCAAAGGCAGCAGTTCCGCACGCAGCCATTGCAACATCGATCCGGTCAGCAAGTTACAAGGTCTGGAACATCTTCAGCAGGCGATTGCCAACCATCGCGACGATTTTCATGCGGAGATTGTCGCCTTCCCGCAGCACGGATTATTGCGCTCAAACGTCGAAGGCATGATGCGCGAAGCGATGAAAATGGGCGCGAACTATGTTGGCGGGCTGGACCCGACCAACGTTGACGGCGCGATGGAGAAGTCGCTGGATACCATGTTCAGCATCGCGCTCGATTTCGCCGCACCGATCGATATTCACTTGCATGAAACCGAACCGCACGGCGTAGCGGCGATTCGCTACATGCTGAAAACGGTGCGCGACAATCCGCAACTGAAAGGCAAGGTGACCATCAGCCACGCTTTCGCGCTGGGTACGTTACAGGGTAACGAGTTGGCAGCAATGATTGAGGAGCTGAAAGAGCAGCAGTTCAGCATCGCCACCACTGTGCCGATTGGCCGGGTGATCATGCCGCTGCCGCAGCTGCGCGCTGCTGGCGTGCCGGTGTGGTCGGGCACTGACACCATCGCCGATCACTGGCAGCCGTTTGGTAGCGGCAGCATGCTGGAAAAAGCCAACGTCTATTCGCAACTCTATCGTGGGCCGGATGAGTATTCGCTCAGCCGCGCGTTAGGTATCGCGACTAACGAAGTGTTGCCGCTGAATAGCCACGGCGAACAGCAATGGCCGAAAGCGCAGGATCGCGCCACCATGATGCTGGTTAACGCAAGTTGCTCTGCGGAAGCCGTTGCGCACATCGCGCCGGTAATGGCGACGTTCTATAACGGTAAGCAGACGTTTGGTGGATTGGCGAAGATGTAGACGCCTTGCAAATACCGAGGAGGGTCGCCATAAATGGCGACCCTACAACGTGTGCGCATTCATGCGCACCAGGTAAACATAGTCAGTTTAGGCATTTGCCTGCAGCAGTCCTTTTCCTTAGCTTGAAATCATCAACAGGAGAGGAACCTATGACAGCATCAGCATTACCGGTGGCGATTGTCACCGGCGGCAACAGCGGCATTGGCCTGGAAACCGTGAAGTTATTGGCGGCCGATCATCAGGTTTACGCCATTGGTCGCAATCAGCAAACTTTACAGGCGTTGGAGCGGGTAACCAATGTGATTCCGGTTGCGCTGGATATCACAGATTTTGCCGCCGTGGCCGCGTTCATCGCCACGCTGGATCGGGTTGACGTGCTGGTGCATTCGGCGGCGATCTCGATACTCAGCACCACCTTCTCCGCCACGCCAGAACTGTGGCAACAGCACCTGAATATTAACGTCATCGCGCCTGCTGAACTCACGCGCTTAGCCTTGCCAGCACTGCGCGCCTCGCAGGGTAAAGTGGTATTTATCAATTCCGGTTCGGGAACGCTGGCGTTAGCAGGACACGTTATTTACTCCGCCTCGAAATTTGCTCTTACCGCGCTGGCGCATGCGCTGCGTAGCGAAGAGAGCGAACATGGCGTGCGGGTCGCGACAGTCGCGCCTGGCCCAACCGATACGCCGATGAACCAAGCCTCGCGTGCCCGCGCGGGCAACCATGCGCCGATCAATCCGCAGGAGTATCTCGACGCGACTTCAGTGGCACGCGCCGTACGCTTTATCATTGACAGCCCGGAAGACACGCAAATTGCCGATATTGTAATTAGACCACGGAGGGATAAAGCAAGACGCTGATTCTTCGACAAATAGTCTGCAATTCTAGGCTGCCATCCGGCGGCCTTTTTCTTTTTTTTAAATTTTTTAAGCAATATTCTCACCGCTCATTCGTCTACCTCATCAACAGCAGTTATCCGTTAATCTAATGAGGACAAAAACAATGAGAGATTTTGATATGCACAGACACGGTCATCGGGATCATTTTGGTGGGCATCGCCTGGCGAAACCGCTGTTGATGGGCGCGGTGATCATCGCCGCACTGGGTTTACTGGTGATGTCGCTGTGGAATGCGTTGCTGCCCGACATTATCGGCGTGAAAAGCATCGGCTTCTGGCAGGCGCTGGGTTTGCTGGCGTTGTGCCGCATCTTGTTTGGCGGTTTGGGATTCCGTCCGGGCATGTTTGGTATGGCGCGTCGCCGCATGCACGAGCGCTGGATGCAGATGACGCCGGAACAGCGCGAAGAATTTATGCAGCATCGCCGCAATCGCTTTGGTCATCGTGGCCACCACGATCGTTGCGACTGGCAGGGTCGTCGTGATGAGCGAGGCGAAGCGCGCCCACAGCCGGAGAATAACCCGCCTAAATCCAGCGACGCCGAGTAAGCGAAATGCCGCAGAATTCACTGCTGATGTCGGCAATCACCGCCTGTCGCACCAAGCTCAATGCATTTATTCGCGGACGAACCGCAGTGCGTGAAGATGCCGACGATATCTTGCAGGAAGTCACGTATAAGCTGATGCAAGTGGAGCAGCCGGTGGAGAATGTCGCCGCCTGGCTGTTCCGGGCGGCACGCAATGAAATGACCGATCGGGCACGGAAAAAGCGTGAGCTGCCGCTGGCCGATTTTTTCGGCGGCAGTGAAGAGAATGATTTCCCGGAAGATGAGCTGGCTGAAACCTTATTTGGGGTGCCGCAAACGCCGGAAGATGAATATCTCAAAACGTTATTGTGGGAAGAACTGGAGGAGGCGTTAGCCGAATTACCGGACGCACAGCGTGAGGTGTTCGAGAAAACCGAACTGCTCGGCTACAGCTATAACGAGCTGGCTGAAGAGAGCGGCAGCAGCGTGCAGACGTTATTATCGCGCAAGCACAAAGCGGTTTTATTTCTGCGTACGCGACTGCGCAACCTGTATGACGAAATAACCGGATAACCCGATTGCCTGACAATCGGGCCTCTTTTTACCACCACTGTTTCTCTTGCTGCGGCTGTAAAAACTGCACGCCCTGCCCGATTTGCGGCATCGACAGGTTAATTTTCTGTTCCTGTGCCAGCGCCACGATTTGATTAAGCGGATCGTTCCATGGATGGAATGCTAAATCGAAAGCGGCATTGTGAATCGGGAACAACCATTTCGCGTTAAGATCGATAAAGGCTTTGATGGTGTCTTGCGGCAACATATGAATATCGGCCCAGCGACGGTCATACGCACCGTTTTCCAGAAAGGCCATGTCGAATGGGCCGAATTTATTGCCGATCTGTTTGAAACCGTCGAAATAACCGGAATCACCGCCAAAAAACAGGCGGAAATCATCGCTGATAAGGCTCCATGAGCACCACAAACGTTTATTGCTATCGAGAATTCCACGGCCAGAGAAGTGCTGCGATGGCGTCGCAACAAAATGAATCCCGCCGATATTCTTTGATTCCCACCAATCCAGCTGGGTAATTTTTTCCTGCGCAACGCCCCAGGATACCAGCAAATCGCCCACGCCAAGCGGCGTCAGGAAATAGCGCACGCGATCTTTGAGCTGCAAAATGGTGTGATAATCCAGATGATCGTAATGATCATGCGAAAGGATGATCCCTTCGATGGGCGGCAAATCGTCTAGCGCTATTGGCGCAGGCTGGAAGCGTTTGGGACCAAACCATTTAAACGGCGAGGCGCGCTGGGTAAATACCGGATCGGTCAGCCAATATTTCCCCTGCATTTTAAACAGCAATGACGAATGCCCCAGGCGAAATACGCTGTTATCCGCCGCTGCAGCAAGCTGCTGCGCGTCGAGTTGGATTAATGGCAGCGCAGCATCAGGAGCGGTGTTTTTCGGTTTATTAAAGGCAAAATCCCAGAATAGTTTGGCGAATTCAGTCAATCCTAACTGCTGGCGGGGGATCTTATTGTTAAACCTTTTGCCATCGAACTGAGCAGATTGCGGGTAGCTTTTTATATTGCAGCGAGAAATGCTCGAACTATTCAACATTGATCTTTTACCTCTCATCGCGGGTCCTTCAGAATAGCCACTTTTAAGGCATCGCACATCGCATATTGGGCGATTGATGACATCGTCATCGCCAATAGGTAAAGTCACCCTTTTGCTTGATTTTATGAGGGAAAATGAAACGTTTATTTGTTTACGGCACGCTGCAGCCAGGCCAATCAAATGCGCATATTCTGGAAAATATCGGCGGCGAATGGCTGGCGGGATCGGTTCGCGGCACCTTCTATGCACGCGGCTGGGGCGCAGCGGCGGATTTCCCCGGCATTGTGTTGCAGGACAATGGCCCGCGCGTACCGGGTTATCTGTTTGTGTCTGACAAGCTCGAGCCACATTGGCCGATGCTGGATGAGTTCGAAGATGGCTACGATCGGGTGGAAGTGGATGTCACCACTAGCAATGGCGAGCTGATCACGGCGTGGATTTATCAGTTGCAGCCGCAACTATAACTTCACAGCTCGATTTCGTAGGGCGCGCATTCATGCGCACCTGGTCACCATAAATGGCGACCCTACGGAATTCCCACTTTCCTCTTACTTCCCAAATGCGGTGCGACGCCCCTAATACAATCGATGGTGATCTGCACACGTCTTGATTTCGGCTTCTAGAATGAATCTCACATAGACGAGAGGAATTCATGATGATCAAAATCTGCACGGCATGCGGCACATCGTACGATGAACAGCAGAGTAAAATCGAACACTGCAAAATCTGTGAAGACGAACGGCAATTTGTGCCGGCCAGCGGGCAAAAATGGACTTCACTGAAAAGCCTGCAATCCACGCACTGCAATAAATGGCAGCAACATGCTGCCAACTTATTTAGCCTGCAAACCGTGCCCAGCTTCGCCATTAATCAACGCGCGTTTCTGCTGCAAACGCCGCACGGCAATATTCTGTGGGATTGCATCGCTAATTTCGATGAAGCCACTAAGGCGATTGTCTCCGCGCTCGGCGGTGTTCACGCCATTGCTATTTCGCATCCGCACTATTACAGCACCATGCAGGATTGGGCGGCAGCGTTCGATGCGCCAATTTATCTGCACGCCAACGACAGTGAATGGATTGTGCGCGAAAGCCCGCATATTAGGCTTTGGCAACATGATGAGCTGGAAATTGTGCCGAATGTGAAGCTGATTCGTCTTGGTGGACATTTTGCCGGCGGCTGCGTGTTGTATTGGGCGCAGGAGGGTGGCGTGTTGCTGAGCGGCGATATTGTGCAAGTTACGCCGGGCGCTAATGCGGTGTCATTTATGTGGAGCTATCCGAATATGCTCCCTTTATCAGTCACTTCGGTAAGAGATATTACACGTCGTCTGGCGGCGCTGAAATTTGCGCGGCTTTATGGCGCATTCGAGCAACGTGAAATTCTCGCTGATGCGCAGCAAATCGTAATGCAGTCGGGTGAGAAATATGTTGCCTGCTTGAACGCCTGAACGAATAGTGAGCAAACGCGCCGCATATGGATGTACAGACGTCTAAACATCCATTATAGTCCGTTCCCTACGTTAAGAGGGGATCTGCGCAATGAAGAAAATTTTACTCACCACTCTGCTGGCTGCTTCCGTGGCGCTGCTGAGTGGCTGTAATAAAGACGATGAAAATCACATCAAAGTGGCCATTAACACCGGACCTGATCAGGTGCTATGGGATACCGTGAAGCAGGTTGCGCACGACAAATATCAGCTGGATGTCGATGTGGTAGCCTTTAATGATTACGTGCAGCCGAATGAAGCGCTGTTCAACAAAGATGTCGATGCCAACGCCTTCCAGAGCCTGCCTTATCTGGAGATGCAATCCAAAGAGCGCGGCTACCACTTCGCCGTGGTCACCAACACCTTCGTATTCCCGATTGCCGGTTACTCGCGCAAGATTAAATCGCTAAAAGAATTACCGGATGGCGCCACCGTGACCATCTCCAACGAAGCCACCACCCTTGGGCGCAGCCTGCTGCTGTTACAGGCGCAGGGTTTAATTAAAGTGAAACCGGAAGCGGGCCTGCTGCCAACCACGCTGGATATCACCGATAATCCGAAGAAGCTGAAAATTGTTGAAGTCGATACGCCGCAGTTGGCGCGTACGCTGGACGATCCGCAGGTGTATATTTCGATCATCAACAACAACTTCGCCGCGCTGGTGAATCTCTCCGCCTCGCGTGACGGCATGTTTATGGAAGGCAAAGCTTCGCCTTACGTGAATGCGATTGTGGCGCGTGAAGACAATAAAGACAGCGCTAACGTGCAGAAGTTGAAACAAGCTTTCCAGTCGCAGGAAGTGCTGGATAAAGCTAACGAGATTTACAAAGGCGATATTATTAAAGGCTGGTAATTTACGGTTTAATTAAGCCTATGTATGCCGGTGCGCATCAATGCACACCCGCCAAACCACCGTAGGGTCGCCATTCATGGCGACCGATTTTCCGCTTAACTGACAACATCCATCCTTCCGCGACTTCCCACGTTAATCAGCTAAGCTCAGTTCATAAAATAAGCGCCATATAAAAATGGTGTAAAAATATCGGTCATTGGCGTAAAAATGCTGTACGTAAATTCGCCTGCCACTGTTCGCATCGGTCGCAAACAGGTATGTTCGCCCTCATTAGCTTCAACCCTGATAAACCACAGGAAATCTATGAGTCAGAGTGAAAAACAATCCTTGCCTGCTGGCATGCTGGCGGCCGCAGGGATCGTGTTTGGGGATATCGGCACCAGTCCGCTGTACACCCTCAAAGAGTGCCTCTCCATTTTGCCTAACGGCGCGATCTCCACCACCGCAGTGATGGGATTTTTGTCGCTGATTTTCTGGGCGCTGACGCTGATTGTGACGCTGAAATATGTCTGCTTCGTGATGCGCGCCGATCATGATGGCGAAGGCGGCGTGTTAACGCTAATGTCGCTGGCGCGCCAGCATGTCGGACCCAAAGCGTCACATATTATTGTGTTAGCAGGCTTAATTGGTGGCGCGTTCTTTTACGGCGATGGCGTAATCACCCCGGCGATTTCGGTGCTTTCGGCAATTGAAGGTATCGAAGTGGTGTCGCCTGAGCTGGATAAATATGTGGTGCCGCTAGCGGTGGCGATCCTCACGCTGCTGTTCATCATTCAAAAACACGGTACCGAAAAGGTCAGTAAAGTGTTTGGGCCGGTGATGTTTGTCTGGTTCGTGTCGATTGCCCTGTTAGGTATTCGCGGCATCCTGCTCAATCCGGAGGTGCTGTATGCACTGAATCCTTCCTATGCGCTGACGTTCCTGCTTAGCCATAAAGCGTTGTCGTTTGCCGCGCTTGGCATGGTGGTGCTGGCGGTGACCGGTGCGGAAGCGCTGTACGCCGATATGGGACATCTGGGCAAAGCACCGATTCGCATGGCCTGGCTGGTTATCGCCATGCCCGCGCTAGTGCTCAACTACTTTGGTCAGGGCGCGCTGGTGATTGCCGATGCGCAAGCCATCAATAACCCGTTCTTTAATCTCGCGCCGGGCTGGGGACAAATTCCGCTGATTGTGCTGTCTACACTGGCGACGGTGATTGCGGCGCAGTCGGTGATTAGCGGCGTCTATACGCTGACGCATCAGGCGATTCGTCAGGGATTCCTGCCGCCGATGCGCGTCATTTTCACCTCGCATACTGAGTCCGGTCAGATCTATATTCCGGTGGTGAACTGGCTGCTGTTTGTGGCAGTAACGGTGATTGTGCTGGCATTCCGTCAATCTTCGGCGCTCTCTTCCGCGTACGGCATTGTGGTGACCGGTACCATGGTGATTACCGCTTGTCTGGCGGGTGTGGTAGCGCTGCGTAACTGGAAGTGGCCGCTGCCGGTGGCGCTGGTTTTCCTGCTGTGTATGTTAAGCATTGATGTGCCGCTGTTCAGCGCCAACCTGATGAAGCTGCTCTCCGGCGGTTGGGTGCCGGTACTGCTGGCGCTGAGCATGATGGGATTGATGCTGATTTGGAGCAGCGAGCGTAATCGCCTGATCCGCAAACTGAATAACGATCCTGAAAGCTTGCAGGCGCTGGTGCGATCGCTGGAAACCAACCCGCCAAGCCGTGTGCCTGGCACCGCCATCTTCCTCTCACGTAAAGAGCATGAGATTCCGCAGGCACTGCTGCACAACCTCAAACACAACCGCGTGCTGCATAAGCGCGTGGTGCTGCTGCATATCCGCACCACCGATATCCCGCGCGTCTACAACCAGAAGCGCCTGAGCATCACCCAGTTGTCGCCGTCGTTCTGGCAAGTAACTGCCGCTTACGGCTGGCGCGAGACGCCTTCGATGGCGGAGATCCTGCATCTGTGCGGGCTGGAAGGATTGGGTTGTACCGTCAATGAAGCCTCGTTCTTCACCTCGCACGACACGCTGGTGATGAAGAAGAGAAAAGGTTTGATGCGGGTTAAAGGTGGTATTTTCCATTTCTGCCAGCGCAACGCACAGCGCGCGCATGAGCAATTTAATATCCCGCCGAATCGGGTCATCGAGCTAGGCGGGCAGCGCGAGTTTTAGTCGGTCGCCATAAATGGCGCACCTACAAAATCCCGTGAAATAACCGTAGGGTCGCCATTCATGGCGACCCTATTTTTTTCCGCCAAATGTAACCAGATGCAAAAATAGTCGCGTAAGTTTGAATGAGTTGTGGCTGAATCTTTCTTAACATCTAATTAGCAATTAAAGCTAAAACGCTTAACCTGAAAAGGTGTTTATTAACTTCACCGGCAATGATCACCTGTCGTGAACATTTAGGGTTTAAGCGCATTATCAACAATTGAAAGATTCGTAGCTGCGGCCATGGGTTCAGCGACTATTTGCGAGGAGTATCGCCATGAAACAATTAATTAATGACGTAATATCTATTTTCACACCGCAATCTGTTAAACCCGTTTTAATTCGCGCTGATTTAACTCATCGCGAACTTTCATCAATTCATCCGGTAGGATTTACTTCGGTAAGCTGGGCGACCTCAACGGAAGAGCTGAATGACGCCTTTGTGCAGAAAGCCGTTGCCGCCGGTGCGGTGGGTTATCACATCACCGAAGTGGAATCCCACGAGCCGGCGCACGATGGTCAGCACGTCATGGCCGCTACCGCCACCCTTTACCACATCAACAGTAAAGTGGCCTATGGCTAATGTTTAATTTATTGGAATTTACAGCCTGCCCTTCATCATCGGCAGGCTTTTTTCTGCAAAATAGTCAGCGAGAAAATCAATAAACACTTTAATGCGCGGCGATTCAGAAGCGCGTTGCGTGTAAACCGCCCAAACATTCGCTTCCTGGTACCATTGCGGTAAAACGTGCACCAATTTATTTTCGCTTAAATAAGGTGCGACATCCCAGGCCGAGCGCAATGCAATGCCGTGTGATTTTAAAGCCCAGTTCAAAATCACTTTTCCACTATTCGATGAGTAATGGCTATTCAGACGACAGACGATTTTATTTTCGCCATCGGTTAACGTCCAATGGCCAAAGGTGTTGTTATTTTCATTAATAATAAGGCAGCTGTGATCGATTAAATCATCCAGCGTCTCCAGCGAACACGATCGGGCTAAATAATCTGCTGAAGCGCAAAGAATACGCCGATTGGCGGCTAATTTTCGCGCAATGTAGGAATGATTAACATCATTGCCAACGCGAATATCCACATCGGTTCCTGATTGCAATAAATCAATATCGCGATCGCTGAGCATCAGTTTGATATTGAGTGACGGATGGCGCGTCATAAATTCGGCAATCGCATCGGACAAATAATCCTGACCAAAACCAAATGAACAGGCCACGGTAAGATCGCCAGTCAGTTCGCCGCGCCACTGCTGGAAGTTATTGAGGAAGGAATCCATCTCGTGCACCACTTGCAGCGCGCCTTCCAGCGCCTTTTCACCTTCTGGCGTCAGACGCATCACGCGGTTGGTGCGGAAAAACAGCCGGGTTTCCAATTGCTTTTCAAGGATGGCAATACGCTTGCTGATGTAGGATGGCGACTGGCCGAGCTCAATGGCGGCGCGGCCAAAACCTTCATAGCGCGCCACGCTGATAAATACATACAGATCTTCAACCGACGGCCAGCCCTCAAGCGGCTTCTGATAACTTTTCCCGGCAAGCAGTATCTTCATAACCATCACAGCGTTAGAGAAATTTAGCCGGTTATAACACAGAATCCAGGAAGGGCTGAAGCTGGCTTAAAAACAGATCGGGCACTTCCTCATGCGGTGAATGACCGCAAGGTAATGCGTGGCCTTGAATATGGCGCGCTTTATCCTGCCAGGTTTCCACCACGTTATATAACTGGCCAACCGTGCCCTTTTCGCCCCATAACAGCAGCAGCGGCGCTTCAATGCGTTTATCGCTGTCTTGCGCATCATCGTCTAAATCAATTGTCGCCGCGGCGCGATAATCCTCGCACACTGCGTGAATCATCTCTTTCGTTTGATAACAGCGCAGATAATCGTTGAATATTGCCGCTTCGGTGGCGCCCGGCGTTTTTAGTTGCCCATCAATGTGTTTACGCAGGAATAATGCCGGATCGTGACCGATCATGGTTTCCGGTAAGGGATAAGGTTGAATCAGGAAGAACCACCAGAAATAGCGCGTGGCGAACTCTTTATTGGTTAACGCATACATGGTGGCGGTCGGCGCAATATCGACGAACACGCAGCAGGAGAGTTTTTCCGGATGATCGAGCGCCAGCCGATGGCCCACGCGTGCGCCGCGATCGTGACCGACAAACGCCACACGCTCCAGGCCTAACGCGTCGATCAACAGGCCGATATCGTCTGCCATCACGCGTTTCGAGTAAGCACGATGCGCCTCATCACTCGACGGCTTGTCGCTGTCGCCGTATCCGCGCAGATCCGGCAGGATCACGCGATATTTTTGCGCCAGTTGGGGCGCAATTTTGCGCCACGCCAGATGATTTTGTGGATGCCCGTGCAGCATTAGCAATGGCGGGCCTTCGCCGCCGATGGCGACGCGCAACGTCACGCCATTCGCCAAACGCACGTCACTCAGCCTAAAGCCGTTAATAAAAGGGGAATCACCGCGTGGCATTATCTCACTCATGCTTGGGCATCCTGTACGATTTGATCGCGTTTCAGCCACGGACGCTGGGCAAAATGCTGCGCTTCAAACTGGGTGATATCGGATTCGTATTGCAACGTCCAATCCACCGCGCTGCCGCCGCCCAATAACATCTCGCGTTTCAAGGCACTGACCGAAAAGGCAATGCGTTGATTATTGAAGAGGATCGCCTGCTGTTCCAGCGACACGGTAATGCGGTTGTTAGCGGCATCATTCGCCACTGCACACAGGCGCTGATAATCCTCTTCGCTTAACGTCAGCGTCAGCACGCCATTGCGCTGGCAGTTATCGTCAAAGATGCCGGCAAAGCTGGTGCCGATAATGGCGCGGATGCCGAGCTGATTGAGTCCCCAAACTGCATGTTCGCGGCTGGAGCCACAGCCGAAATTGGCGCCGACCAGCAAGAAAACGGCGTTTTCCCAGCCCGGCTGATTCAGAATGAAATCGGGATTCGGGCTGCCGTCGGGCAAAAAGCGCAGGTCGAAGAACACGCCGCGATCCAAATCCCGGCGATCGATGCCTTTGAGAAACTGCTTGGGCATGATCACATCAGTATCCATATTGGCAGCCGGTAACGGCGCGAGCGTGCCAGTCAGGTTGTTAAATGCTTCCATATTAAACCTCTGCAGTCATGAATTTGCGGACATCAACCAGATGACCGGCAATCGCGGCGGCGGCGACCATCGCCGGGCTCATTAAGTGCGTGCGCGCACCGGCGCCCTGGCGGCCAGGGAAGTTGCGGTTGGTGCCAGATGCACAGCGATCGCCGGGCGCTAACACATCTTCGTTCATCGCCAGGCACATCGAGCAGCCCGATTGACGCCATTCGAAACCGGCGTCAACGAAAATCGCGGCTAAACCTTCCGCTTCTGCCTGCTGACGCACCTGCGTCGATCCCGGCACGATAATGCCGCGTACGTGCGGCGCGATTTTATGCCCATCGATAATTGCGGCGGCGGCGCGCAGATCCTCAATGCGGCCGTTGGTGCAGGAACCAATAAAGGCATGCGTGATGGCGATTTCCGCTAACGGCGTGCCGGGCTCAAGCCCCATATATTTCAGCGCGCTGCGCAGCGTCTGCTGTTTTACCGCATCTTTTTCCTGCGCCGGATCGGGCACGCGACCGGTAATGGCGCTGGCTTGATCCGGGCTGATGCCCCAGGTCACTTTCGGTTCAAGATCGCTGCAATCGATGGCGATGCGGCTGTCAAAGCGCGAGTCCGCATCGCTACGCAAATCGCGCCACTCCGCAATGGCCTGCTGCCACAGCTCGCCGGTCGGCATTTGCGGTTTGCCGGCGATATACGCAAACACTTTTTCATCCGGCGCGATAATCGCACCGCGCGCACCGGCTTCCACCGCCATGTTGCACAGCGTCATGCGCCCTTCCATGCTCAGCGCGTCGATGGCTTCACCCGCAAATTCGATGGCAAATCCGTTCGCGCCCGATGCGCCAATCTGTTCGATCAGCGCCATAATGATGTCCTTCGCTGAACACCCAAACGGCAGCTCGCCGCTTACCGTCACCAGCATGGTTTTCAGCGTGCGATAAATCAGGGTTTGCGTCGCCAGCAGATGCTCGATTTCCGAGGTGCCGACACCAAAACCCAGCGCGCCAAACGCGCCATAAGTGGTGGTATGACTGTCGCCTGCGGCAATCACCATGCCGGGCATCACCAAACCTTGCTCGTGCGCCACCACGTGTTCAATGCCCTGACGCGGATCCAGCACGTCAAACAGTTCGATGCCAAAATGTGCGGCGTTCTGGCGGAAGTAATCAACTTGTAATTGCCCACCCGCGTCGGTCATTGCCTCATCGCGCTCGGGTCGCGTTGGGTTGACGTGATCGACATTCAGCAGAATGGTGCCCGGATTGCGCACCGGACGCTGATGATCGCGCAGGCCGCTAAACGCCTGCGGGCTGGTGTATTCATTCAGAATCGAGCGATCGATGTAGAGCAGCACATGCCCTTCATCGTCTAACTTACGAACCACATGCTGATCGATCAGTTTTTCATACAGCGTTTTGTTAGCCATGCCGTTGCCCACGCGAAAAGTAAAACAAGTCATTAGAGACGTTAGGGTAAACCAGTTTGTGCGCGGGGAATGAACACGCTTCGTGATGTGATGGTTTATGAAATGTGCAGGGAAAGATGCGCGGGTTTCATTTGACCTAAGTCGCGTCTCCCGATATAAAGAATAACCGCGCTGCTTAAGCGGTTTATCCCCGATTTATTTCCTCTTCTGCTTATATTTCACGCTATTTTCTGTTTCGTAAGTTAATTAATTAACACCAATACTTTCTTAACTAAAAACAAGTTAATCATTTAGTAACAATCTCTTAATGTGCAATCCGAATTTTTAACGTTCACCTGCATTGCATAATAAGTAGGACTGGAATGACTCACACCAAAAAGATTGTGTCTGCCCTCTCGCTGGCAGCGCTGCTTGTCTCTTCAGCGGTACGCGCTGATGACGCACCGGAAAAAACTGACGTGCTGCTGATTGGCGGCGGCATCATGAGCGCCTCGCTCGGCACCTGGCTGCAAGAGCTGCAACCGGGCTGGAAACAGCTGATGGTTGAGAAGCTGGACGGCGTCGCGCTGGAATCGTCCAACGGCTGGAACAACGCCGGTACCGGTCACTCTGCTAACATGGAGCTGAACTACACGCCTGAGCGTGCAGACGGTTCAATCGACGTTAGCAAAGCGCTGGAAATCAACGAATCCTTCATGATTTCTCGTCAGTTCTGGACTGCTCAAGTGCAGCGCGGTGTGTTGCACGATCCGCACTCCTTCATTAACTCGACGCCGCACATGAGCTTCGTCTGGGGCGATAAAAACGTCGAGTACCTGACCAAGCGTTACGATGCGCTGCAGAAAACCACCCTGTTCCAGGGCATGAAGTTCTCCACCGATCATCAGCAGATCCAGCAATGGGCACCGCTGGTGATGGAAGGTCGCGACCCGAACCAGAAAGTCGCGGCAACCTGGACGCCAGTCGGCACCGATGTTAACTACGGTGAAATTACCCGTCAGTTGATCGGCAGCCTGAAAAAAGATCAGAACTTCAAGCTGGAAACTTCATCTGAAGTCACTGATTTCAAGCGTAACGGCGACAATTCCTGGCACGTCACCATCAAAGATGTGAAGAGCGGCGATAAGCGTTCGGTTGATGCGAAATACGTGTTTATCGGTGCTGGTGGCGGCGCGATTAAGCTGCTGCAGAAAACCGGCATTCCGGAAGCAGACAACTACGGCGGCTTCCCGGTCGGCGGTTCCTTCCTGATGACCGAGAACCCAGAAATCGCTAACCGTCACCTGGAAAAAGTGTACGGTCAGGCTTCTGTGGGTGCGCCACCGATGTCGGTTCCACACATCGATTCACGTACCCTTGACGGTAAGAAAGTGGTGCTGTTTGGGCCGTTCGCCACCTTCTCTACCAAGTACCTGAAAAATGGTTCGCTGTTTGACCTGCTGAGCGCGACCACCACCAGCAACATCATGCCGATGACGCATGTGGGCATCGACAACTTCGATCTGGTGAAATACCTGATTGGTCAGGTGATGCTGAATGACGACGACCGCTTTGCTGCGCTGAAAGAGTACTATCCGAACGCACGTAAAGAGGACTGGAAACTGATTCAGGCGGGTCAACGCGTACAGATCATCAAGAAAGATGCGGAAAAAGGTGGTTTGCTGAAACTGGGTACCGAAATCGTGACCGATCAGCAGAAAACCCTGGCTGCCCTGCTGGGCGCATCTCCGGGTGCTTCTACTGCTGCGCCAATCACACTCGACGTGATGAAGAAGCTGTTCCCAGAGCAGTTCGCTTCGCCAGAGTGGCAGCAGAAGATCCGCGCTATCGTGCCAAGCTTTGGCCAGAAGCTGAACGGCAACACTGCGCTGACCCAGCAAGTTTGGGATAACACTGCAGCAACGCTGCTGTTGACCAAGCCGCCGGTTATCAACATGGGTGATGAAGCGGTTGCCCCGACGCAGGCTAAGCCGCGTGCGGAATCAGGCAAACAGGATATGGCGCTGTAATCCACGCCAGAAGTGAATCAAGCCGGACAATGTCCGGCTTTTTTTATTATCTTTTGTAGGCCGCCATTATGGGCGTAATACTCTTCAGTTAAGCGTCTTTCGGTCACCATAAATGGCGACCCTACAAAGGATTGGCGCGTTTTTGTAGGGTCGCTATTTATGGCGACCGACTCATAAACGAAGAATATCTGCGCCAATCGACTCCACATTCGTTTTGCCACAAAACGCCATAGAAAGATCAAACTCATTACGGATGATATTCAACGCGGTCGTTACACCCTGTTCGCCTAGCGCGCCCAAACCATAAAGCATACTGCGGCCGATATAGGTTCCCTGAGCGCCAAGCGCGATGGCTTTCAGTACATCCTGCCCGGAACGAATACCGCCATCGAAATGCACTTCAACCTCTTTGTTCACCGCTGCCACAATCTCCGGCAGCAGTGAGATCGACGAAGAGACGCCATCCAGCTGGCGGCCTCCGTGATTCGAGACAATGATCGCATCGGCGCCCGCTTCCACCGCCAGACGCGCATCCTCAACATCCATAATGCCTTTGACAATCAACTTGCCGCCCCAGCGCTGCTTAATCCACTCAACATCGCGCCAGGAAAGGCAGGGATCAAACTGCTGCTGTGTCCACGCCATCATTGCATCAATGCTGTCTACGCCGCTGGCGTGTCCGATGATGTTGCCAAAGTTACGATGCGTTGTAGCAAGCATCCCTCTGCACCAGCGTGGTTTACCGGCGATATTGAGCAGATTACGCAGCGTCAATTTGGGCGGCGTCGATAAGCCATTTTTGATGTCTTTATGCCGCTGACCAAACACCTGCAAATCCATCGTTACCACCAAAGCGCTGCAGTTGGCGGCTTTGGCACGTTCAATCAGGTTGGCGACGAATTGCCGATCGCGCATCACATAAAGCTGAAACCAGAATGGATGATGGTCTGTGGCCTGCGCCACCGCTTCCAATGAGCAAATGCTCATGGTGGAAAGCGTAAACGGGATGCCGAAGTTTTTCGCCGCGCGGGCAGCAAGGATTTCGCCGTTGGGATGAATCATGCCGGTTAAGCCGGTGGGCGCAATCGCCATTGGCATCGCCACGGATTGCCCAACCATGCTGCTGGCAGTGCTGCGCTGTGAAATATCCACTGCTACGCGCTGGCGAAATTCGATGCGCTGAAAATCGGCTTCATTGGCGCGATAGCTGCTTTCCGTCCATGAACCAGCATCGACATAGTCATAAAACATTTTTGGTACGCGTTTACGGGCTAAATGGCGTAACTCTTCGATGCAGGTAATGACCATTGAGGATTTTCCAATAATATTTGGAAGAGGTCGCCATGAATGGCGACCCTACGACCGTGCTGCACATATTGTAAGGTGCGCATTTATGCGCACCGTGCAGAAGCAGATATTTTTACGACTTTTTATAATCAGTGTAGGCGTTTTGTAATACCACATGGTCGGCAATATATTTGGCATCGTGCCATACGCCGTAAATAAACGATGATGCCCGATTTACCAAATTAGGTAAGCCAAGGAAGTAAATACCACGCTCCGCTGAAATACCGCGCTTGTGGAACGGTATACCATTAGCGTCGAAGGCATCCACTTTCAGCCAGCTGAAATCAAATTTAAAACCGGTGGCCCAGATAATGCTGGTGATACCTGCAGCCTGCAGATCCAATTCTGATAATGGATTAATTAAACATTCTGGATCCGGCAGTAATTCCCATGCTTGCGGTTCGGGCGGTAAATCCATGCCATTGCGTTCAATATAAGCATCGGCATCACGCAGCACGTCAAAATAGGCTTTGTCGCCCTCAGCAATATTCTCCACTAAACCATCGGCAAAGCTTAGCACGCCGTTATTCCAGGTTTTGGTGATACCAACCAGCGTAATTCCCATATGTGCCAGTCGGCGAAAATCGACCGTTTTTCCCCCTTCATAACCACTTACGGCAAAAGCAACGTGCTGTTTCTTTGGCTTGATTTTGACTTCATCCCACAAGCCCAGCGCGCCCAGCCACCAGCAATAATCGCGGTCGCGATACGAACGTGGCGGACGGTAATGTTCACCGATGGAAAGTGTCACTTCACGGCCAGATTTACGTAATTCCTCCGCAATTTGTGAGCCTGAAGCGCCTGCCCCCACCACCAGCACGCCGCCCTGCGGCAGCTGCTGCGGATTTTTATAGGCCGATGAGTGAATTTGATGCAGTGCAGCGGCTTCCGGCACGATCTGCGGGAAAGCGGGTTTCTGGAAAGGACCGGTTGCCGCCACCACATTGTCAGCTTCAAATTCACCGACCGAGGTCAGTACTTTAAAACCGCTACGTTCCGGCAGGCGCTCAACCGAATACACTTCCACGCCAGTACGCACCGGCGCATTGAGCATTTTTACGTAGTCTTCGAAATATTGCGCCATGCGCTCTTTCGGAGGAAAGGCTTCCTGGGAAATATTATCGAATTTCATTGAAGGAAAACGATCGTGCCAGGCTGGGCCATTGGCAACCAATGAATCCCAACGTTCTGAACGCCAACGTTCAGCAATACGGCTACGCTCGAAAACCACATGTGGCACGCCCATTAATGACAGATGTTCACTCATCGCAATACCTGCCTGACCCGCTCCGACCACCACGGTATTAATTTTTTCTACTGACATGTGAGATCCCTAAAGATGATCGCCCCCGCTCTTTTCATGGAAAAGAGTAATCAGGTGCCGTATGACTGATATTCAGGTTAATAAATGCTGCGCCATTAAATAAGCACAGCATTCAGTGTTAATACATCAATGCCCTGCTTCGACGTTTAATATTTTCCCTAAACCTAAACACTTATTCGCGATAATTAACATCGTTGCCGTCACCGCAATATAAATAACCGACAGTGCAGCCAGCGTTGGGTCGGCAAACTCACGCACATAGTTGTACATCGCCACCGGCAAGGTTTGCGTGGCTTGCGTGGTAATAAACAGCGAAGCGGTAAATTCGTTGAAGGACAGGATGGCAGCAAATAACCAACCACCAAACAAGCCCGGCAAAATCAGCGGCACGGTAATGGTCCACACCACGCGCAGCGGCGAAGCACCGAGGCTTGCAGCAGCTAATTCAATACGCTGTTCGAGGTTTTTCAGCGACACATACACGCTGCGCAGCACAAACGGCAGCACCAGCACGACGTGGCAGA
>NZ_DALYOQ010000025.1:0-51891 GCF_031974595.1 Pantoea sp. CTOTU46764
CTGCTGAGCCGTCTGCGTTGCCGCTTTGCCGTCTCAGTGGTGGCGCATTATAGGGGGTTATTCGGAGCTGACAAGGGTTTATTGCAAATAAATTACTGTTCGACCTAAATTTCGCCACAACGCTGTATTTCACAACGATTTGCCTGGTAACTGCGCAAAATCCTGGGCAAAAAGCGCCACTTTATTCCAATCAGTGTATTCCACTTCTTTCGATGCATCGGTTTCACCGCCGGTCATACGCATAATGAATTGAATCATGACGCGATCAAACCAGCGATAACGCGGATAACGCAACGCGCCAGCGAAAACCGCACAGCAATCGGGTTGCCACGGTGACTGCTCCAGGAACTTGCGCGTATACGCATTGGTCTCTGGCGTGCACTTATCGGCTTTACGCGCTGTGAGGTTAACACTAAAGAAGCCGCTTACGCGCTGCTGCAACTGTGCTCTGTGCTGCGTAACAAACTTAAGCAACGCCGGATTGAAATGACCGTAGCGGATCGAAGCACCAATCAGCACGCGATCGTACTGCAACCAATCAATCTGGTTTGCCTCCAGCAGATCGATCACGTCACACAGTTGATGCGGCACTAACGTCTGCGCAATGCGCGCGGCAATGTCACGGGTTTGCCCATCGCGGCTGGAATACAGAATCAACGCTTTCATTACTTAATCCTATTTTATTATTCGCGCCAGAAGGTCGGCGTGAACAGCACCAGCAGCGTGAACACTTCAAGGCGTCCAAACAGCATGGTCAAAATCAAAATCCACTTCGCGACATCATTCATTGAAGTGAAGTTGTCTGCCACGACACCCAAACCGGGCCCGAGGTTATTCAGCGTCGCGGCCACGGCAGCAAAAGCAGAGAAGTCATCCACGCCGGTGGCAATGATGGCCAGCATACTGAGCAGGAACACCAGCGCATAAGCTGAGAAGAAACCCCACACCGCCTCGAGGATACGTTCCGGCAACGCGCGGTTGCCCAGTTTGATGGTGTAAACCGCATTCGGGTGCACCAAACGCTTCAGCTCACGCGAACCCTGTTTGAACAGCAGCAGAATACGGATCACCTTCAAACCGCCGCCCGTTGAACCCGCCATGCCGCCGATAAAGGCCGAACACAGCAGCAGTACCGGCAGGAACAGCGGCCAGCGTGCAATGCTGTCGGTGGTGAAACCGGCCGTGGTCGCCATCGAAACCACCTGGAAAAACGCTTGATTCAGCGTTTGCCAGCCGCTGGCGTACACATTGTGGAACCACAGCACGATGGTACAGATCAGCACTAAGGTCAGTTGCACGCCAATAAACATGCGGAATTCGGGATCGCGCCAGTACACTTTTAGGTTGCGACCGCTTAATAAAGAGAAGTGCAGACCGTAATTACAACCCGAGATCAGCAGAAATACCGCGACGATGGTATTGATGGTTGGGCTATTAAAGTAGCCGATGCTGGCATCGTGGGTTGAGAACCCGCCAATCGCGATAGTCGAGAAGCTATGGCCGATGGCATCAAACATCGGCATGCCCGCCAGCCAGAGTGCCAACGCGCATGCGACGGTGAGCAACACGTAGATCAGCCACAGCGTTTTAGCGGTTTCTGCAATACGCGGGCGCATCTTGTTATCTTTCAGCGGACCCGGCATTTCAGCGCGATAGAGCTGCATGCCACCTACGCCCAGAATCGGCAGAATTGCCACCGCCAGCACAATAATTCCCATGCCGCCGAGCCACTGTAGCATCTGACGATAGAACAGAATCGCTTTAGGCAGCGTATCCAGCCCCACCAGCGTCGTGGCGCCGGTGGTAGTCAGGCCAGAGAAGGATTCAAAGAACGCATCGGTGATTGAAAGATGCGGCTGCTCGGCGAAGATAAACGGCATCGCACCGACGCTGCCCAGCACGGTCCAGAAAAGCACCACGATGAGGAAGCCTTCGCGCGGCTTAAGTTCGCTTTTCTGCTTGCGGTTAGGCCACCACAGCAGCGAACCGATGAAGATTGCCATCATAAAGGTCTGACTGAACGCGCGCCCGGCACCATCACGGTAAATCAAGGCGACGAGGCCCGGTAAAATCATGGTCACCGAGAACAGAATCACCAGCAGGCCCACGATGCGGGTAATGGCGCGAAAATGCATTCAGCCGTTTCCTTTAAACAGAAGCTTTTAGTTTGTCAGCGGGATGAGCGTCAGCGCGCCCCGGCTGTAATCAGAGAGGTTTTGGCGAAAGCCATCAATCTGCGCATGCGGCAACGCTAAACGCAGCGCAATACGATCCTGATAATGGCTCTCTTCTATAATGCCGTCAAAACGTTGCAGCAGGCGCTCGATGTCACTCAGTTGGGCGTACTCACATTGCAGGGTAAAAGATTCCATCGGCACTTTACGCTGACGCGCCAGTTGCTTCAGCCCTTGCTGCACACCGCCACCATACGCTTTTACCAGCCCGCCGGTGCCCAGCATGATGCCGCCATAGTAACGCACCACCACTGCGGTGATCTCTCCGACGCCGCTGCCCATCAACTGAGCCAACATCGGTTTGCCGGCGGTGCCGGATGGTTCGCCATCATCGGAGAAACCCAACTGCTGCGAATCATCCGGCGCGCCTGCTACCCACGCCCAGCAGTGATGCCGCGCAGTGGGATGTTCCTGCTTCACCTGCTGCACAAACGCGCGCGCCGCTTCCACGCCCGCCGTGTGCGCCAGCAAGGTAATGAAGCGGCTTTTCTTGATGGTTTCCTCGCTGAGACTCACGGCCTCAGCGGGAATATCGTAAGCATCCATCAGGCAAGGTGCAGATCGCGCGTCATGTTTTCAATGCGATTGGTGTGAACCACCACGTTATCCTCGATACGAATACCGCCGTACGGTTTGAGTGCATCGATTGCCGCCCAGTCAAAGTATTGACTGAACTTGCCGCCGCGCAGCTTCGCCAGCAGCGAATCGATAATATAGAAGCCTGGTTCGATAGTCAGCACCATGCCAGGTTCCAGCACGCGCGTACAACGCAGGTACGGATACTGCGACGGCGCTGCCAAATGCGTGCCGTTGTCGTCCTGCATAAAGCCAGCCACGTCGTGCACCTGCAGGCCGAGCGGATGTCCAAGGCCGTGCGGCATAAACGGGCCGGTTAAATCTTCCGCCACCAGCGTCTCTTCGGTCAGGCCTTTCACCAGTTCGAACTTCAGCAGCAGACGCGCAATGCGCTGATGCATCTGCAGATGATAATCGGTATAGCGCACGCCAGCTTTCAAGGTAGCGATCAGCGCCAGCTCTTCCTTGTCCATCGCCGCAACCATTTCGGCATAGCGCGATTTGCTCTGCGCCGCATAGCTGCGCGTCAGGTCAGCGGCGTAACCGAGATACTCCGCACCGGCGTCAATCAGGAAGCTGTGACGTTTGGCCGGCGGTTGATGATCCAGTTTGGTGTAGTGCAGTACTGCGGCATGTTCATTCAGCGCGATAATGTTGCCGTAAGGCACATCGGTGTCGCGATGGCAGGTTGCGGTCAGATAGGCGATATTGATATCGAACTCGCTCATACCCGAGAAGAACGCCTCTTTGGCCGCGCGATGACCCGCCACCGCCAGCTTCTGCGCTTCACGCATACACGCCAGTTCGTACTCAGTTTTGATACTGCGATGATAATGCAGGAAATCGATCACACCTTTCGGGTTCACCTGCTCGCTGTTAATACCGAGCTGTGAAGCACGTGATGGCACCGGACCGATATAGGCCACGTTTTCACGCTGTGCAGGCAGCAACTGCGCGATCTCATCGGCACTCTTCAGGCCAATCACGTCCACATCGTTGGTCCAGAAGCTGTTTGGCAGCGGCTCAACGTTGTGCCAGTAATCAACCGGCGAATAGAACCACAGCTTGGGTTTATTCACGCCATCAATCCATAACCAGCAGTTTGGCACCTGCGTCACCGGCACCCACGCTTTGAACTGGGGATTCACCTTAAACGGATAATCGTGATCGTCGAGAAAAACGGTCAATAACTCGCCGGAATGAATCAGCATGGCATCAAGCTTAAAGCGAGCCAGCACCTGCTGCGCTCGCTGCTGCAGCGTATTGATGTGCGCGTGATACAGGGTTTTCAGTGAATCCATGGACTTGTCTCCGATGTCGCGAAAGTGGCCGCAGTGTAGCACAGCCGTGTAAGCGATGCCGTGCTGCACGCGCTGTGATCGTTGTATCAAATAAGCAAACTCTCGTTTGCAAATAATTAACATCAGACTCACACTCCAATTCATCTGGTATGACCAGATCAACTTTCGCGGTTTCAGGAGACGGACATGCTCTACCAAGGCGATACCCTTTCAGTTCACTGGCTTGACGACGGCATCGCCGAGCTGGTTTTTGATGCGCCCGGTTCGGTGAACAAACTCGATACCAAAACCGTTGCCTCACTGGGCGAGGCATTAAGCGTGTTGGAACAGCAACCTGCGCTGCGCGGTCTGCTGCTCTCGTCGGCCAAACCGGCATTTATCGTCGGTGCTGACATCACAGAATTTCTGTCGCTATTTGATGCGCCAGAAGAGAAGCTGAGTCAGTGGCTGGCGTTTGCCAACAGCATCTTCAATCGCTTAGAGGATTTGCCGGTGCCAACCGCGGCCGCCATTGATGGCTATGCGCTGGGCGGCGGCTGTGAATGCATACTGGCGACCGACTTCCGCGTTGCCACACCCACCGCACGCATTGGCCTGCCGGAAACCAAACTGGGCATCATGCCGGGCTTTGGCGGCAGCGTGCGTTTGCCGCGCCTGCTCGGTGCCGACAGCGCGATGGAAATCATCGCCGCCGGTAAAGATGTTGATGGCAACAGTGCCTTGAAACTTGGTCTGGTGGATGCAGTGGTCAGCAGCGACAAACTACGTGACGCTGCGCTTACCGTATTGCAAGACGCCATTGTGCAGGGCGACTGGCAGGCACGTCGCGCGCCAAAGCTGGCGCCGCTGAAACTCAGCCCGATTGAAGCCGCCATGAGCTTCACCATCGCCAAAAGCATGGTGCTGCAAACCGCAGGCAAACACTATCCGGCACCGATTACTGCCGTGAAAACCATTGAAGCCGCCGCCAGCCTCGGACGTGATGATGCGCTGAAGCTGGAAACCGCCGCGTTTGTGCCGCTGGCGCAGAGCGATGTGGCGCGTGCGCTGGTCGGTATCTTCCTGAACGATCAGTACGTCAAAGGCCTGGCGAAGAAGCACAGCAGCGCGGCCGGTGCGCCGCAGCAAGCTGCAGTGTTGGGCGCAGGGATTATGGGCGGCGGCATTGCTTATCAATCGGCATGGAAAGGCGTGCCGGTGATGATGAAAGATATCAATCCGCAGGCGTTAACGCTGGGCATGACCGAAGCCAGCAAGCTGCTGAACAAACAGCTGGAGCGCGGCAAAATTGACGGCGCCAAACTGGCCAGCGTACTCACCACCATTCAGCCGACGCTGGATTACGCCGGATTCGAACGTACCGATGTAGTGGTGGAAGCGGTAGTGGAAAATCCGCAGATCAAAGCCAAAGTGCTGGCAGAAACCGAACAGCATCTGCGCGAGGACGCCATTCTTGCCTCCAACACTTCAACCATTCCGATTAGCCAACTGGCGCAAGCCTTAAAACGTCCGGAAAACTTCTGCGGCATGCACTTCTTCAATCCGGTACCGCGTATGCCGCTGGTTGAAGTGATTCGCGGAGAGAAAACCTCAGAAGCCACTCTCAGCAAAGTGGTGGCCTGGGCGAGCAAAATGGGCAAGACGCCGATTGTGGTGAATGACTGTCCCGGCTTCTTTGTGAATCGCGTGCTGTTCCCCTACTTCGCCGCTTTCAGCCTGCTGCTGCGCGACGGCGCGGATTTCCGTCAGGTCGATAACGTAATGGAAAAACAGTTCGGCTGGCCGATGGGCCCAGCGTGGCTGCTGGATGTGGTCGGCATTGATACCGCGCACCACGCTCAGCAAGTGATGGCGCAAGGCTTCCCGTCTCGCATGCAGAAAGATTATCGCGACGCGATCGACGTGCTGTTCGAAGCCAAACGTTACGGCCAGAAAAACGGTCAGGGCTTTTACCGCTGGGAGCAGGATAAAAAAGGCAAGGCGCAGAAGAAGGCCGATGCGGCTGTCGATGCGCTGCTGGAACCGATTTGCCAGCCGACGCGCGTGTTCAGCGATGACGAGATCGCCAACCGCATGATGCTGCCAATGCTCAACGAAGTGGTGCGCTGCCTCGAAGAGAAGATCATCGCTTCACCGGCCGAAGCCGATATGGCGCTGGTGTACGGTTTAGGCTTCCCGCCGTTCCGTGGCGGCGCGTTCCGCTACATGGATACGCTGGGCAACAGCAACGTGGTCGATCAGGCCAAACGTTATACCGCGCTCGGTCCGCTTTACGCGCTGCCGGAGCTGCTGTTGCAAAAAGCCCATCAGCATCAGAGCTGGTATCCCGCAGTGCAACCAATTGACGAAGCGGCGCTGCAAAGTGCCTGAGGTAATGAAAATGGAAAAAGTAGTCATTGTTGATGCGGTCCGCACGCCGATGGGACGCTCCAAAGGCGGTGCGTTTCGCCAGGTGCGCGCAGAAGATCTCTCGGCGCATTTGATGCGCGAGCTGCTGAGCCGCAATCCGGCGGTCGATCCCGCCACGCTGGACGACATTATCTGGGGCTGCGTGCAGCAGACGCTGGAGCAAGGCTTCAACATTGCACGTAACGCCGCGCTGCTGGCCGAGATCCCGCATCGCGTGCCTGCCAGCACTGTCAACCGCCTGTGCGGTTCGTCGATGCAGGCGCTGCACGACGCGGCGCGTGCCATTATGGTTGGCGATGCGCATAGCTGCCTGATTGGCGGCGTAGAACATATGGGCCACGTGCCGATGAGCCATGGCGTGGATTTCCATCCCGGCCTGGGTCGCACGGTGGCGAAAGCGGCGGGCATGATGGGGTTAACCGCCGAAATGCTGGCGCGCATGCATCACATCACGCGTGAGCAGCAGGATACTTTCGCATTGCGTTCACACCAGCGCGCCTGGGCGGCAACCCAGCGCGGCGATTTCAAGCGTGAGATTGTGGCGACCTACGGCCATGACGCCGACGGCGTGTTGAAACGTTTCGAGAGCGACGAAGTGATTCGCGAAGAGACCAGCCTCGAAGGATTGGCTGCGCTGCGCCCGGCGTTCGATCCAGTCAACGGCACCGTGACCGCAGGCAGCTCCTCCGCGCTCTCCGACGGCGCAGCGGCGATGTTGATCATGAGCGAAAGCCGCGCACACGAACTCGGTCTGACGCCGCGCGCGCGTATTCGCAGCATGGCGGTGGTCGGCTGCGATCCGTCGATTATGGGTTACGGTCCGGTTCCCGCCAGCAAGCTGGCGCTCAAGCGTGCCGGATTGAGCGTGCAGGATATCGACTTGTTCGAGTTCAACGAGGCTTTTGCTGCACAGGCGCTGCCGTGCATCAAGGATATGGGCTTGCTGGAACAGCTGGATGAGAAAGTGAATTTGAATGGCGGCGCGATTGCGCTCGGTCATCCGCTGGGATGTTCCGGCGCGCGTATCAGTACCACGCTGCTGAATCTGATGGAGCGTCGCGATGCGCAATTTGGTCTGGCGACCATGTGCATTGGCTTAGGCCAGGGCATCGCCACAGTGTTCGAACGGGTTTAATACGTTAATGTTGCACGTGTTCCCGCCCTTTCGGGCGGGTTTTTTATGGCGGCCATCAGATAAACGCAAACGCATCGCCGAACATCTGCGCTTCCAGCGCGCCGCGCTCAGCACAGAAACGCTCACGCGCAATCTTCGCCATCTCAAAACGACCGGCAATATAGATATCGTGCTCGCTGAGCGACGCGAAATCCTGCATCACCGCCGTCAGCACCGTGCCGCTGCGTCCGGTCCAGTCATCCGCCGGTTGTTCAACCACCGGGATCACTTTCAGGTTCGGATGCTTCACCGCCAGCGCATTCAGCTCATCCAGATCGTACAGATGCATCAGCTCACGGCCGCCCCAGTAAATCGCGATCTCGCGATCGGGTTGCTGTGCCAGCGCGGTCAGCAGAATAGAACGCGCATAGGAGAAGCCGGTACCGCCCGCGATCAGAATGATCGGACGCTCGCTATCTTCACGCAGCCAGGCATCGCCGTGCGGCATATCAACGGTAATCTGGCGATCGTTCTTGATGCGGTCCATCACCGCCATCGCGTAGAGATTGAGATCCGACGCGCCGATGTGCAGCTCGATGATGTCCTTTTCCATTGGCGTAGAAGCCAGTGAAAACGGGCGCTTATCGCGCTCATCCATCACCACCATCAAATACTGTCCGGCGCGGAAGTTAAAATCCGCCGCCGGAATTAAACGAACGCGGTAAACCGTGTCCGTAATCGCTTCAACCGAAGTCACTTTGCAGCTTAACGTTGTCATGCGTTCCCTTTTTCTTCGGATCTAATTGGTCTGCCGCCGTTAGCGCTGCGGCGGCTCGGCAAAGATAGCTAACTCATCCCAAATGGCGTCAATGCGCGCGGTCACCGCCGGATCTTTCACAATCGGCGTGCCCCACTCGCGCGTGGTTTCGCCCGGCCACTTATTGGTCGCATCCATTCCCATCTTCGAGCCTAAGCCGGAAACTGGCGAGGCGAAGTCGAGATAATCGATCGGCGTGTTCTCAACCAGCACCGTATCACGCGCCGGATCCATACGCGTGGTAATCGCCCAAATCACATCATTCCAGTCGCGCGCGTTGACGTCGTCATCACACACAATCACGAACTTGGTATACATGAACTGACGCAGGAACGACCACACGCCGAACATCACGCGCTTGGCGTGACCCGCATACTGTTTCTTGATCGTCACGACCGCGAGGCGATAAGAACAGCCTTCCGGCGGCAGATAGAAATCTACAATCTCCGGAAACTGCTTAATCAGAATCGGCACCAGCACTTCATTGAGCGCCACGCCCAACACCGCCGGTTCATCCGGTGGACGTCCGGTGTAGGTTGAATGATAAATCGGGTTGCGACGTTGCGTTACGTGCGTCACGGTAAACACCGGGAAGCTGTCTACTTCATTGTAGTAGCCTGTGTGGTCGCCGTACGGACCTTCCGGCGCGACATCGCCCGGCTCGATATAACCTTCCAGCACCATTTCCGCGCTGGCCGGCACTTCGAGTTCGTTCGAAATACACTTCACCACTTCGGTTTTGTTACCGCGCAGTAAACCGGCAAAGGCATATTCGGACAAGGTATCCGGCACCGGCGTCACCGCGCCGAGAATGGTAGCAGGATCGGCACCCAGCGCCACCGACACCGGGAAATGTTCGCCCGGATGTGCTTTACACCACTCCTGGAAATCCAGCGCGCCGCCGCGATGCGACAGCCAGCGCATAATCACGCGGTTCTTGCCGATCACCTGCTGGCGATAGATACCCAGATTTTGTCGCTCTTTATGCGGGCCGCGCGTAACGGTTAATCCCCACGTAATCAGCGGCGCAGCATCGCCCGGCCAGCATTTCATCACCGGGATGCGCGACAGATCGACTTCATCGCCGCTGAAAATCTCTTCCTGGCACGGCGCATTGCGCAGGCGCTTAGTCGGCATGTTCAGCACTTGCTTGAATTGCGGCATCTTATCGAACAGATCGCGGAAGCCTTTTGGCGGTTCCGGCTCTTTCAGGAACGCCAGCAGCTTGCCGACTTCGCGCAGCGCACTGACCTCTTCCTGGCCCATGCCCATCGCCACGCGTTTCGGTGTGCCAAACAGATTACACAGCACCGGCATGTCGTAGCCTTTCGGGTTTTCGAACAGCAGCGCCGGGCCGCCGGCGCGCAGCGTGCGATCGGCAATTTCAGTCATCTCTAACTCAGGATCGATCTCCTGAGTGATGCGCTTTAACTCGCCACGCTGTTCCAGCAATGCGAGGAAGTCTCGTAAATCCTGATATTTCATGCGGCTTTAGCTTTCCGGCCAGAGTGAAGCGCCATTATAGGGGCGTTTCACGCTGACATGTTGAGGTTTTGCGTCAGGCAGGCTGACAGGAAAACGGCACCAGCGACTGAATCGCCAATACATCGTGATACGCAGCAATCGGCTCGCCGTGGCGGAACACTTTGAAGTCTTCGCCGCGAGCGCTGTAGTAACGCAGGCGATTCTCGCTCACGTGCAGGAAGCTGGCTTCGCGCAGCGCAATCACCGATTCATGCGGATTAACGGCACAGAACTCGGCCAGACGTTCGTCACGCGTTTCGCCCATATGGCCGCTGACGTGCGCATCAAGATAATGCGGATTGATCTGCACCGGGAACAGCCCAAGCGCGGGCAACACTACGCTGCTGCGCACCGGCATGTCATTGGTGGTGCGAATGGAAGGCGTTGCCACATTGCAACCGGCGCTCCAGCCAACGTACGGCACATCACGCTCGCGCACCGCGCGTTGGATGGCAACGATCAAGCCGTGCTCATGCAGCATTTGGTTGAGGAACCAGGTATTTCCGCCGCTCACCAGAATCAGCTCAGCGTGTTCAATCGCCGCAACGGGCGAGGCGAACTCGTGCACGGTGCGCACCTCAATGCCTAACGACGCGGATAAATCCTGCGCGCGCTGCGCATGATCGCCACGAATAATCGCGTACGGCACCAGCACCGCCGAGGTAATACCGCGCTGGGCGATCATCGCGTGCAGCTGCGGGTGGGCGTAACCTAACAGCGGCGCATCGTCAGCCACTTTGCCGTTACTTAACAGGAACAGTTCCATCAGCCACTCCTTTTCAATCGAAAGATGGGGATGGAGTCTGATACAGATGGTCGTCAGCCGTCAATTTTCTTGCAAGAAAGCGTAAATAAGCCGCATCAATCGGATAAATCGTAGTGAAATTGTTTTCAGCACCCGGTTTCCACCCGCCGATGCGCTATAACTCTGACAACTGATTTGATATTCTTAGCGTCCATTATTTGGGAGCGATTATGGAATCCTGGTACTTACTCTATTGCAAACGTGGACAACTGTTGCGCGCGAAAGAGCATCTTGAGCGGCAAGAGGTGAATTGCCTCAGCCCAATGATCGCTCTGGAGAAGATTGTGCGCGGTAAACGCACCACCGTGAGTGAGCCGCTGTTCCCTAACTATCTGTTTATCGAGTTCGATCCCGAAGCGATTCACACCACCACCATTAGCAGCACGCGCGGCGTCAGCCACTTCGTGCGCTTTGGCACCATGCCGGCCACCGTATCGCATGATGTGATCGAAGCGCTGCAAACTGATGCACCGCAGATCGTACTGGATCCGGAAACCCCGCAGAGCGGTGATGAAGTGATCATCACCGATGGCACTTTTGAAGGGCTGCGCGCCATTTTTGCCGAGCCGGATGGTGAAACGCGCTCCGTTCTGCTGCTCAACATGCTGAACAAACAGGTGATGCGCAGCGTGGATAACAAGCAGTTCCGCAAACTCTAAGCGAGTTTGAACAGCTGACGCGCGTTGAGATTTACCTGCGCGCCGAGCGCTTCTGCTTCTTCGCCACGCCAGTTCGCCACCTGCTGCACAATATGCGGCAGGAAGCACGGCTCATTGCGGCGTGAAGTGGGACGTGGATGCATATCGCGCGGCAGTAAATACGGTGCGTCGGTTTCCAGTAACAGGCGCTCAGCCGGAATCAGCGGCAGCAATTCACGCAGTTCCATACCGCGACGCTCATCGCACACCCAGCCGGTAATGCCCACCGACAATCCCAGCGCCAGACACGCTTGCAGTTCATCACGCGTACCGGTAAAGCAGTGAACGACAGCGCCTACCAACTTGGGCAGCCACGGCTCAAGCACCGCGACAAAACGATCGTGCGCCTCTCGGCAATGCAGAAACACCGGCAATTGCAGCTCAGCGGCCAACGCCAGCTGCGCATCGAAAGCGTATTCCTGCTGATCGTGGGCCGAGAGATTGCGATTGAAATCCAGGCCACATTCGCCAATTGCGACCACCTGCTCGCTTTCCGCCAGGCGACGTAAGGTATTCGCGGTTTCCGCCGACCATTCACTGGCATGGTGCGGATGGACGCCAGCGGTTGACCAGCAATATCCTGCATGTTGCGTAGCCAGTTGGCGCGCTTGCTGGCTCTCTAATGCATTGGTGCCGGTAATTAACAGGCCGGTGACGCCTGCTTCGCGCGCACGTTTTACCACCTGATCGCGATCTTTTGCGAATTGCGTGCTGGTCAGGTTTACACCGATATCAAACATGTTTTCTCCCCAATAAAAAACCGCCCAACGGGGCGGTTTAGATGCATCTTACCGAAGACATCAGGATTCGGTGTTGTGTTCCTCATCCGAAGACTGACGTCCTTTACCCACATAGTAGCGGGAGAAGAATACGCCGACTTCAAACAGGCAGTACATCGGAATAGCGAGCAAAGTTTGCGAGAAAACATCCGGCGGTGTGAGCAACATCCCAACCACGAACGCGCCAACCAACATATAAGGACGTTTCTTCTTCAAATCTTCGGGTGACGTAATGCCGGTCCAGCACAGCAGCACAATCGCAATCGGCACCTCAAACGCCACGCCAAACGCCATGAAAATCGTCATGACGAAGTCGAGGTAGTTGGTGATATCCGTTGCGATGGTCACACCTTGCGGCGCGGTTTTGGCGAAAAAGCCAAACGCCAGCGGGAACACGATGAAATAGGCAAACGCCACGCCGACGTAAAACAGCAGCGTACTGGAGAACAGCAACGGCATCACCAGTTTGCGCTCGTGGCGATAGAGCGCAGGCGCCACAAACGCCCACACCTGATACAAAATCACCGGCACGGCCAGAAACACCGAAACAATAATGGTGAGCTTGATCGGCGTGAAGAACGGCGATGCCACGTCGGTGGCGATCATGCTCGCACCGGCTGGCATCTGGCTAATCAGCGGTGCCGCGACCAGATGGTAGATATCATTCGCGAAATAGACCAGACACAAAAAGATGACTAAAACAGCGATGATGCAATTCAACAAACGCTTGCGCAGCTCAATCAAATGGCTAATGAGCGGTTGGGTATCTTCAACGGCCATGTTTATCGTTCATCTTTTACGAGAGAAATCTTCGCGGTGCTTTCAGGAGCACTGGCGACGGGATGGGTTTCTGCTTCTGAAGCGACGTTGTCTGGCTGCGGAGCCTGTGCGGGTGCACTGGTTTGATGTTCCGCTGCAGCAGGCGTGACCGCAGGTGAAGTCACGGGCTGCGCTGCTGCTGGTTGAGTTTGATGAATGGTGTTGGCTTCATCTTCCTCTTTTTCGACATCGATACTCTGCTGCACCGAACGCTTCATCGAGTCGGCGGTTTTACGCAGTTCTTCCATCGACTCTTTCAGCTCGGGTGATAGCGTGCCACGGCCCGCTTCTTCCACCTTTTTCAGGCTGTCCTGCAATTCCTGCAGTTTCAGCTCTTGCGCCAGTTCGTTTTGTACATTCGCGGCCAGCGAGCGAATGGCTCTGATCCAGCCGACGACGGTTTTCACCGCAACCGGTAATCGTTGCGGGCCAAGCACAATCAACCCGATCACGAACACCAATACCAGTTCACTAAAACCAATGTCGAACACAGTTATACCTGCTTGTCGTTCCGGGCGTCGTCTTTAGTCGCCGTGGTTTGCTGTTTGTCTGCCAGAGTTTTGGCGTTGAAGTCAGCGTCCTGCTCTTTCGGTTGATCCTTTTTATCGTCTTCATCGCCCATGGCTTTTTTGAAGCCGCGAATGGAAGATCCTAAATCCGAACCCAGGTTGCGAAGCTTGTTGGTACCGAACAGAAGAACAACAATGACGGCAATGATTAACAATTGCCAAATACTGATACCGCCCATGAGATATGCCTCTAATATTCTGTGAAAAACTGTTGACTGTAACGCACAGAAAGCCCGTATGATTTCGGGCTTTAGCTTGCGACATTACGCGATTTGTACCAGGCAGACAATCAGTTTGTCTTGCGCCAGCCAATAAGCCAGGTGACGATGCCAGCGGCCATTAATAGCGCCGGGAAGAAATCCCAATCCGGTCGACTTAACAGCACGGCGGTGCCACTTAATAACAGTGTAGCGCCTACACCAAACAGATAGCGCGCCTGATGATTGCGTGTTCGCTGTACGTTTAAATCGGTGACGAGTTTATCGACACTGTGCTTCAATAATTTGTGCTGGCGCATGCTGTCGTAAAATAGCTCCGGCAACTCCGGCAGTTTTTCCGCCCAGTACGGTGCTTTCTCTTTCACCGCCCGCATAATCGCCGGGATACCAATCTGATCTTTGATCCAATCTTCGAGGAACGGCTTGGCGGTTTTCCACAGGTCGAGCTGCGGATAGAGTTGGCGACCAATCCCTTCAATGTACAACAGCGTCTTTTGCAGCAGCACCAATTGCGGCTGCACCTCCATATTGAAGCGACGCGCGGTGTTGAACAGGTTCAGCAGCACGTGACCAAACGAAATTTCAGCCAGCGGCTTTTCGAAAATCGGCTCACACACGGTGCGAATGGCAAACTCAAAGTCTTCAACGTTGGTATCGGGCGGCACCCAGCCCGAATCCACATGCAGCTCGGCCACTTTGCGGTAATCGCGGTTGAAGAAGGCGATAAAGTTCTCAGCGAGGTAGCGCTTATCTTCTTTATTCAGCGAACCGACGATACCGCAGTCGATGCCGATGTATTGCGGATCTTCCGGGTGATCGTAGCTGACGAAGATATTGCCGGGATGCATATCGGCATGGAAGAAGCTGTCGCGGAACACCTGCGTGAAGAACACCTGCACACCGCGCTCGGCCAGCAGTTTCATATTGACGCCATGCTGCTCCAGCGTGGCGATATCCGAAATAGGAATGCCGTAAATGCGCTCCATCACCATCATCGACTCGCTGCAATAATCCGAGAACACTTCCGGCACATACAGCATGCGGCTCTGGTCAAAGTTACGACGCAGCTGGATGGCGTTCGCCGCTTCACGCAGCAGATTCAGCTCATCGATTAAGGTCTTTTCGTAATCACGCACCACTTCCACCGGACGCAGACGACGTCCATCCGGCAGCAAACGCGGCACCCAACGCGCCAGACGGTAAATCAGTCGCATATCGGCTCTGATCACCGGCAGGATGTCGGGACGAATCACTTTGATCACTACCGCGCGGCCATTGGATTTAAGCGTGGCGGTATGCACCTGCGCGATAGACGCCGACGCCAACGGTTTGATATCGAAGTCTTCAAACCAGGTTTCCACCGGGCCGCCAATCGACTTTTCAATCTGTTCTTTGGCTTTCACGCCATCAAATGGCGCAACGCGGTCCTGCAGCACCGCCAGTTCATCGGCAATCGCGGGTGGGAACAAATCGCGACGCGTAGAGAGCATTTGACCGAATTTGATCCATACCGGACCCAACTGCTCCATCGCTAAACGGATGCGCACGCCGGCGGAAGCGTCTTTATGTTGGTTAGGGATCCAGAAAATACAGCGCCGCCACAAGCGTAAAAGCAGTGTGAAGCGCATACGGGGAATCAGTTCATCAAGGCCGTAAGTCAGAAAGATCTTGATGATGAAGTATAAGCGCCGAATTTCTCCCAACGTCATTTCGCCTCCAGCTGTGCTAAACGCGTTTCAAACGCATTGAGCGAACGTTCCATCGCTTCCACTTCCTCGCAAAACCATGCCAGCTCCAGTGCGCCCGGCGCGACACGCCACTCTTCCGTCAGCACCTGGCCAAGATAATCCTGGCGGCGGGTAAACTGCTGCTGCACGAATTTCAGCGCCTGCTGCGCGGCCTGACTTACACCTTGCGCGGCGATATCGCCCATCCACGGCGCGAGGTATTCCGCCGGATCCAGCTCGGCAAGATCCATCAGCGCGGAGAATTGCTGTACCACCTGCAAATCGCCGTCCACCTCCAGTTCACCGCTACGAATCAAGCTGGTGAGCTGCTGGCGATCGCGCAGTTTCGGCAAGGTACTGACACGCAAACTCACCGTGCAGTCGCTGTTGTCCTGCCAATCACTCAGCACATCGAGTTGCGATTCGCTAAACACCAGTACCAAAGGAAAATCGAGCTCTTGCAGACGCAGCATCAATACTTTGCCCGCCAGACGCTGGCGTGCGGCTTTCAGGCTGCGATCGCGATAGAGAACACGGTTCAGGGCGGTCTCAAGACCGCCGGTGATGAGAGGAGTTAAAGTCATGATGGATTAGAATTTAAATCCGCGATGCAGCGCGACAATACCGCCCGTCATGTTGAAGTAGGTGGTATTTTCAAAGCCCGCGTCATTCATCATCGCTTTCAGGGTTTCCTGATCGGGATGCATACGAATCGACTCCGCCAGATAGCGATAGCTTTCAGCGTCTTGCGCCACCAGCTGACCAATACGCGGCAGAATGTGGAATGAGTAGGTATCGTAAGCTTTGCTGAGCGGCTCCAGCAGCGGCTTCGAAAACTCCAGCACCAGCAGACGTCCACCCGGTTTCAGCACGCGGAACATCGACGCCAGCGCTTTCTCTTTTTCGGTCACGTTACGCAAGCCGAAGGAGATGGTGATGCAATCGAAATAGTTATCCGGGAATGGCAGCGCTTCGGCGTTGGCCTGCACATAGCTAACGTTGCCCGATACGCCGAGATTACGCAGCTTTTCGCGGCCCATTTTCAGCATCGAGCTGTTGATGTCTGCCAGCACAACCTGGCCGGTCTCGCCCACCAGACGTGAGAATTTTGCCGTTAGATCGCCGGTACCACCCGCCAGATCCAACACGCGTTGACCACGGCGCACGCCGCTGCTGTCAATGGTAAAACGCTTCCAGACACGATGGATGCCAAACGACATCAAATCGTTCATCAGGTCATATTTTGCCGCAACGGAGTGAAACACGTCCGCGACTTTATCGGCCTTTTCGCTTTTCGCGACGGTCTGGAAGCCAAAATGGGTAGTTTCCTGCTGTGATTCATCTGCCATCGGTTTTACCTGTTCCACAAACAATTCTTGCCGAAGTGTATCAGAGTCGCGCTACACGAGCACGCGACCACCGTGCTATTCATTGATGCGGCGCAGCGAGTCTGTTGTTGGTTCTGCAACGTTTTCATCCCCGGTGCGATCGTCTGCCCAATCTTCATCCGCCTCTTCCGGCTGCGCTTGTTCAACCAGTTGCGGATTAATTGGACGTTTGATCTCCACGCCAAGCGAACGGAAAGCTTCACTTTGCGCGATCAGGTTGCCGCGCCCTTCAGACAGCTTTTTCATCGCCTGATGATAGCTTTGCTGCGCTTTGTCGAGATTGTGGCCGATGCCGCTCATGTCATCGACAAACAGCCGCATTTTGTCGTACAGCCGCGTGGCCCGGTCGGCGATGCGCTGTGCGTTGCGGCTTTGATGCTCATAACGCCAGAGGTTGTTGATAGTACGCAGCGCCACCAGCAATGTGGTGGGACTGACCAGCATGATGTTCTGCTGTAACGCTTCGCTGATCAGCTCGGGCTGACGATCGATCGCCAACAGAAACGCCGGTTCCACCGGGATAAACATCAACACATAATCCAGAGAGCGTAAACCGGGCAATTGTTGGTAATCTTTACGGCTCAGCAGGCGAATGTGTCCGCGCATGGCGCTAACGTGTTCCTGAATCGCCTGCTCACGCGTGGCTTCATCGTCGGCGTTGAAGTAGCGCTCGTAGGCAACCAGCGTCATTTTAGCGTCAATCACCACATCTTTGCCCTGCGGCAAACGCACGATCACATCCGGTTGCATCCTGCCCTGCTGTTCCAGCTGCACGCTGACCTGCGTTTGGTATTCATAGCCTTCACGCAAGCCAGAGGCTTCCAGCACGCGGGCCAACACCACTTCGCCCCAATTGCCCTGAATTTTGTTGTCGCCTTTCAGCGCTTTAGTAAGATTGACCGCTTCCTGCGCCATCTGCGCGTTGAGTTGCTGCAACTGGCGAATTTCGTGGGTCAGCGTGTGACGCTCACGCGCTTCCACGCCAAAGCTATCAGTCACTTGACGACGGAAACCGTCCAGCTGTTCACGCAGCGGGCCAATCAGGCTATTCAGACTTTGACGGTTCTGTTCATCGACGCGCCGCCCGCTGTTTTCAAAGATACGGTTGGCAAGATTTTCAAACTGTGCGCTGAGACGCTGTTCGCTGTTGGTCAGCAGGCGCTGCTTCTCTTCTGCACCGTAGCGTGTCTCTTCAAGACGAATGGTCACTTCACGCAGTTCGGCTTCCTGTGCGCTGTTCACTTCCAGCTGATTGCGCAGCTCACGACTGAGCTGTTCACTTTCGCCGCGCCAGTAATCAAGCTGCTGCAAACGTTCCTGCGCACCGCTGAGCGCGCCGTGTAGCTGGCGCATCTCCTGTTCGCGTTGCTGGATTTGCTGCTGTAACTGTTCAAGCTGCTGCTGTTGACGCTGCTGCGCCTCTTCCAGTAGACGACGCTCGGTAGTGAAGCTGGCGTGCTGATGGCCGGCGCGCAGTTGGGCAATGATCCAGCCAATGCCCAAACCGGCCAGCGCCAGCGCGCCGCTAATGATAAGTTGCTGATCCATAATCCCCCCCGCGGATCGTCTCGCTGAGGGAAAAGGTAGAGGTGTACTGTATGAATGTCCAGAAGAATGTTAAAGCGCTTTCACTGTCAGATCGCCCGCTTTCCACGCATCAATCAGGAAGAAGGGCATCGGCAACACCCATTCGGTTTCGCCCTGGATTTTGGCCGGATAAGTCCAGCTTTTCCCGTCGTAGGTGATCTCAACCTGCTGCCAACCGTTCTCAGCGTTTTCGACCTGGCCCGCCATGCTGGCAAAACCGGCGTTGCTGCCGACGTGGAAACTGTCGGTTTGCCAGCGAATTGGCTGATGCTCTGGCCACGGTTGTGCATGGTGGAAGCGGAAGATATCGTCATGATTCAATATGCTTTCGCGTACCGTTGGCCACAGCGCCACTTTGAGGAAGTACTGATCGGTGAAGCGTTCGCTGCCTTCATATTGCGCGATGAAGTCACGCATCTGCTGTTCAACATTGTGGAACACGCCGTGGCAGCCGCCCCACATGCCCGCCAGCAGCAACTCGGTATGCGAGAAGTAATCACGCATATGATGGAACCAGTAAGGCGAATCCAGCCAGGCTTCTACCGCCACCACTTCGCGCTCGGAGAGCAAGGAATCCGCGTCACGCACGATGTAGCGTTTGACGCTGGCATCATCCATCACCAGGAAACGCCACAGCGTTGGGAAAATGGTTTTCTCATGCGACATATCCACTAGCTGGGTGTTTGGCTGCTTCAGGCGCTGCCAGACGTGTTGCGGCACGCTGTCGTCAAGATAGATGCGGCAAATCCAGTCGGGATAGAACTCGCGCGCCACTTCGATGTTTTTAATCAAGGTTTCGCAGTAGCGTGGTTGGCCGCCATACAGGCTAAAGGAGATGATATTTTCTGCTGGATTGTTGCGGTTGATCGGCGGTGGTGCGTCAGAAGGAAATGCTACTTTCGCCCCTTTGCTGAAGGTCACATCGGAATTCTGCAGTGATTCGAGGCCGTAACGCGCCACCTCATCCTCTTTATTCAGCCAGCCACACACTTCCGTTAATCCATCCAGCCAGGTTTCCGACGCCTGCGCGCGTTGCGCGGCCGGAGCCTGATAGATCTTCTGGTAAATTTTATAGGATTTTTTGTGCTCGCCCACACGCATCAGGGTTAACGCGTAGTCGCTCAGCACCTGCATATGATTGGGTAAGACGCGCAGCACTTCTTCACAGCACTGACGCGCAAGAGGATAGTTATTCACCGCCATCGCCTGGCGAAATCTCGCTGCTGCACCTTCAACGCGTGATTGTGCAGTAGCGGGATTATTCATGAAATTGGGACGTGAGACAGAAACCATTTTGCGCATAAGAAATTTCTCAGTAGCTGCTGAAATTGCGCGCATTCTAATCAGGAAATAGCGGGAATCCTTATAAGCCTGGTCTCGAATTCATCCCTGACTGGCGCACTAAATTAAGCGACGCGCGGCTTCAACCACAATTTTCACCGCATCACTTTCGGTCTGTTTCATGGTCGCGGCATCCGGGATCTCTTTTTGCGTACGGTTCACGATGACGCCCGCCACCATGCCGGCACGCAGTCCCTGACTGGCGCACATGGTTAACAGTGTAGCGGATTCCATCTCATAGTTAAGGACGCCCATTTGCTGCCACTCTTCCATTGAACCCTGGAAGCGATTCACCACGCGGCCGGAGAAGGTATCGTACCGTTCCTGACCAGGATAGAAGGTGTCAGATGAGGCGGTAATACCGATGTGGGTTTTCGCACCGCACGCCTCTGCGGCTGCCACCAGCGCGGTGGTGCAGGTGAAATCAGCTACGGCCGGGAATTCCATCGGCGCAAAGTGCAGGCTGGCGCCGTCGAGACGCACCGATGCGGTGGTGACCAGCACATCGCCCACATTAATATGCGGCTGGATAGCGCCGGTGGTGCCAACGCGCAGGAAAGTGCGCACGCCAAGCTGTGCCAGCTCTTCAACCGCAATCGACGTTGAAGGTCCGCCGATACCGGTGGAGCACACCACAACCGGTTTGCCATCCACTTCGGCCAGATAGGTAGTGAATTCACGGTGTGAAGCCAGATGCTGTGGATTGTCCATCAGCGCGGCGATTTTCTTCACGCGCTCAGGATCGCCAGGCACGATGGCCAACGTGGCTCCTTTCAAATCAGCTTTGGTGATGCCAAGGTGGAAAACGTCAGACTGGGGCATAACAGACTCCTGATAATTGGGGATGTGCGCGCCACTCTACGTCAGCAGGTGGCATAAATATGTGACTCAATTCACCATCAATAATGAAACTTACATTATCAGAAAAACATTATGTGATTTACATCACACATTAGCGCTGTGCAATTCTGAATTGCTACAAGCGGTGCTGTGTAAGTGTTGGTGGCAATGTTAATAGAGAAGCAGCACACGTGAAAAAAATCCCTCTGCACCTTACGCCAGCCTTGCTTTACTTCGCCAGGCTATAGTTACGTGATTGCGCATTTGCTAGCACGGAGAGAACAATGAAAACCGAAGACAATATGGCACAAAAAACGGCACCCGGCGGCTTTGCACCGGCCGTTCAGCCCACCGCAAGCAGCACCATTATTACCAGCAGCGACGCCATTCATGCTGGCGAGACCTCGGTTCCAAGCCAGGGCGAAAATCTGCCTGCTTATTATGCCCGACCAAAAGAATATCAAGGCACCTTGCCGGTAGTGTTGGTGGTGCAGGAGATTTTCGGCGTGCACGAGCATATCCGCGATGTCTGCCGCCGTCTGGCGCTGGAAGGTTATCTGGCGATCGCGCCCGAACTCTATTTTCGTGAAGGCGATCCCAACGATTACAACGATATTCCCACGCTGTTCAAAGAGCTGGTGAGCAAAGTTCCAGATTCGCAGGTGTTGTCCGATCTCGATCATGTGGCCAACTGGGCTACACGCCACGATGGTGATATCCGTCGTCTGGCGATTACCGGTTTCTGCTGGGGCGGACGCATTAGCTGGCTGTTTGCCGCGCACAATCCGCAGGTGCGCGCGGCGGTGGCGTGGTATGGCCGTTTAGACGGTGAAAAGACGCTGAAGCAGCAGAAGCATCCGATTGATGTTGCGGTTGATTTAAATGCGCCGGTGCTGGGTCTTTACGGTGGTCAGGATGAGGGCATTCCGCTGGAGAGTATTGATAAGATGCGTCAGGCGCTGCACGCCGCCAACGCCAAAGCAGAGATCGTGGTATATCCGGATGCCGGACATGCTTTCAATGCGGATTATCGTGCCAGTTATCACGCCGATTCCGCCAAAGATGGCTGGCAACGTATGCTGGCGTGGTTCGCGCAGCATGGCGTGGCGCCGAACGCCTAATAAAAAGGGGCGCCTCTGCGCCCCAATCTCATTTACCGCGACTAAGCCGTTTCACCCCGCAGGTTTTGCGCCGCTTTGACCATATTCGCCAATGCCTGACGGGTTTCCGTCCAGCCCCGGGTTTTCAGGCCACAATCTGGATTCACCCACAAACGCGCTTCCGGAATGCTCTGCGCCGCTTTGCGCAGCAACTCTTCCATCCACTCCACGCTCGGCACGTTCGGTGAGTGAATGTCATACACGCCCGGACCGATTTCGTTGGGATAGTCGAACTCCTTAAAGGTATCCAGCAGATCCATATCGGAACGTGAGGTTTCGATGGTGATAACGTCCGCATCCAGCGCGGCAATCGAGTCCATGATGTCATTGAACTCGCAGTAACACATGTGGGTGTGAATCTGGGTGTCATCCTGCGCTACGGCGGCATTGAGACGGAATGCATCCACCGCCCAGGTCAGATAATTGGCCCAATCGGACTGATGCAGCGGCAGCCCTTCACGCAGTGCCGGTTCATCAATCTGAATAATGCCGATCCCGGCTTTTTCCAGATCTTCCACTTCATCACGCAGCGCCAGCGCAATCTGTTTGGCGATGGTTTCACGGCTCACATCTTCACGCGGGAATGACCAGCAAAGAATCGTTACCGGACCGGTCAGCATGCCTTTCACCGGCTTGTCGGTCAGCGACTGCGCGTACTTCGCCCACTCAACGGTGATGGCTTGTGGACGGCTCACGTCGCCGATGATGATCGGGGGTTTAACGCAGCGTGAACCGTAGCTCTGAACCCAGCCGTTTTGGGTGAACACGAAGCCGTCGAGGTTCTCGCCGAAGTATTCCACCATGTCGTTACGTTCTGCTTCTCCGTGCACCAGCACATCGAGGCCCAAACGTTCCTGCTCAACAATCGCCTGTTTGATGTGTTCGGCGATGCCGGTACGGTAGTTACCGCCATCAATGTTGCCTTTTTTGAAGTCGAGACGTAGGCCGCGAATTTCGGTGGTTTGCGGGAATGAACCGATGGTGGTGGTCGGCCACGCTGGCAAGTTGAAGCGGTTACGCTGCGCTTTGGCGCGTTCGGTGTAGTGGCTGGTACGTTCAACATCTTTGGCCTGGATTTTCGCCAGACGCTCGCCGACTGCGGCATTGTGCACACGCGTAGAGTTGGCACGCGCACGAATCGGTGCGCTCCACTCCACCAGCGAAGTGGCATCGTTGTTGTTCAGCGCCTGACTCAGCAGTGCAAGCTCCGCACACTTCTGCAGGGCAAAGGCGAACCAGCTTTTCACCTCTTCATCGAGGCGCGTTTCCACGCTGAGATCGATTGGGCTGTGCAGCAGCGAACAAGATGATCCGATCCACAATTGTTGACGCTGGCTCACCAGCGGTTGCAAGCGTTCAAACCAGCTGCTGAGATCCGCGCGCCACACGTTACGGCCATTGATCACGCCGACGGAGAGCAGCCAATCTGCCGGGATCTGCTGGTTTAACTGTTGGATGTCGTCTTTGCCGTGGACCAGGTCAACGTGCAGACCTTGCACCGGCAGCACTTTGATCACGTCGAGGTTCTGGCCGATGCTGTCGAAATAGGTGGTGAGCAGCAGTTTGCTTTCACCCTGCAGCGCGTCGTAAGCCGGTTTGTATGCATCGCGCCACGCCTGCGGCAATTCCAGCGCCAGTGCAGGTTCGTCGATTTGTACCCATTCGATGCCGCGTTTTTTCAGTTCCGCCAGCACCTGTTGGTAAACCGGAAGAATGTCTTTGAGCAATGACAAGCGATCGAAAGGCACACCTTTCACTTTACCCAGCCACAGATAGGTAACCGGGCCGAGTAGCACCGGTTTAATCTTGTGGCCGAGCGCCAGCGCTTCGTCGACTTCATCCAGCAGTTGGGTCCAGGTCAGTTTGAACTGCTGGCCTTGCGTGAATTCCGGCACCATATAGTGATAGTTGGTGTTGAACCATTTAGTCATTTCCGCCGCTGCCGCCGGTGTACCGCTTGGTGCGCGGCCACGACCGAGGCGGAACAGCGTGTCGAGATCAACGGATCCATCTTTGTTCTGGTGGCGTGCGGGCACGTTACCCAGCAGCAGGCTGGTTGTCAGCACGTGATCGTACCAGGCAAAATCGCCGACCGGCAACAGATCGACGCCCGCCTGTTTCTGCTGTTGCCAGTGACGGGCGCGCAGTTCGCGCCCCACCGCCAGCAGCTCTTCCTGTGAGCTTTTACCTGCCCAGTAGCTTTCCTGTGCTTTTTTCAATTCACGACGCAATCCAACGCGAGGGAAACCGAGAGTGTGGTTCAGAATGGTCATTTTCTGTTCTCCAGATATTCTTAACTGAGTAGGGTGCAGAGATGTTTAGCCGTCCAGATGTTTACACCGCCATAATCTGCGGGTACTGTATGTTCCTCAAGCGCAATTTGTTCAATCTCGATGTGAAGGATTCTCATGATCGAACTCAAACACCTGCGGACGCTGCAGGCGTTACGGAACACCGGCTCGTTAGCCGCCGCCGCCTCACAGCTTCATCAGACGCAATCGGCGTTGTCTCACCAGTTCAGCGATCTGGAGCAGCGGCTGGGCTTTCGTCTGTTTGTGCGCAAAAGCCAGCCGCTGCGTTTTACGCCGCAGGGAGAGATTTTGCTGCAGTTGGCCGAGCAGGTTTTGCCGCAGATTCAACAGGCTTTGCAGGCGTGTCATGAGCCGCATCAGGCCACGTTGCGTATCGCGATTGAGTGTCACAGCTGTATTCAGTGGCTGACGCCTGCGCTGAATAATTTCCGCCAGAGCTGGCCGCAGGTAGTGATGGATTTCAAATCCGGTGTGACCTTTGATCCGCAACCCGCATTGCAGCAGGGCGAGTTGGATGTGGTGTTGACCTCCGATATTCTGCCGCGCAGCGGATTGTTCTATTCACCGATGTTCGATTTTGAAGTGCGTTTGGTGATGGCACCGGATCATCCATTGGCGCAGCTTGAGCATATTTCCCCGGAAGATATGGCCGATGAGGTATTGATGATCTATCCGGTGCAGCGTCAGCGTTTAGATGTGTGGCGCCATTTCCTGCAACCTGCGGGCGTAAGCCCGGCTTTGAAGAGCGTGGACAATACGCTGTTACTGATTCAGATGGTGTCGGCACGCATGGGCATCGCCGCGCTGCCACATTGGGTGGTCGAGAATTTTGAGCAGCAGGGTTTGGTGGTGACCAAGACCTTGGGTGATGGCCTTTGGAGCCGCCTGTATGCCGCCGTACGCGAAGGCGAGCAGCGTCAACCGGTGATGGAAGCCTTTGTGCGGTTTGCCCGTCAGCACGCCTGTGAACACCTGCCCTTCGTGCGCGATGCCGCGCGTCCCGGCTCACTGCAAACCCTCTCATCCTGATGTTGTTGGGCGGCGAAGGTCGCCCGCGCTGTTATCCCTGTCCCGCCTGCTCTATAATGCGCCGCCTCAACCCGCGACCAAGAGAGTTTCACCATGATGAGTAACGATGTTCTGCGCAGCGTGCGCTATATGCTTGATTTGAGCGATAGCAAAGTGGTGGAGATTTTTGCCTTAGCGGGGAGTGAAGTGCCGCTGGAAGACGTGCAGGCGTGGATGAAGAAGGATGACGATGCTGCGTTTCGTAAGCTGCCGGATGTGTTGATGGGTTATTTCCTCAACGGTCTGATTTTTTACCGTCGCGGTAAGAGTGAAGATGCGCCCGCGCCTTCGATTGAGCGCCGCATGAATAACAACATTTTCATGAAGAAATTGCGTATCGCGTTTGAGCTGAAGACCACCGATATCCCGGATGTGCTGCTGAAAGCGAACTTTAAGATTTCACAGGCTGAAGTTGGCGCGATTTTCCGCAACCCAGATCATAAGAATTTCCGCGAATGCGGTGACCAGATTCTGCGTAATTTCCTGAAAGGTTTGACGATGATTCATCGTCCGGGGCCGGCTAAGAAGGGTTAATCGCTTTCAGATCGGAGCCTGGTCAGGAAGTGGCCGCTTCGATCGCGAAGAAATATCACATCCATGTGGATCGCCCTCGCCATCCATGGCTCGGACGCTTCGCTTTTCGCAGCGGCCACTTCCTTCCCTTCTGGCTTTATGCGTTGCTTTTCTTACCTAATACCCAGCGTTTATGTACATAAAGCGATGCGAAAATCACGGTGGCACCGGCGATAAAACTTGGCCAATGCGGTTTCTCCTGCCAGATCGCCAGATTCACCAGCAAGCCTGCAGGCACATGCATGTTGTTCATAATGCCCAATGTGCCGGCATCCACCTGCGTTGCGCCGTAGTTCCACATAAAGTAGCCCAAGCCTGATGCCGCCACGCCCAGCCAAACCAGAATGCCCCACTGTAGCGAGGTGGTGGGCAGTTTGTTCGGATTGCCCCACAAGCTCCAGGCGATCACCGCGATAATCACTGCGCCCAGATAGAACCACGAAAACGCGGTGTGCTGCGGCATCGGACGGGTTTCCTGCAGACGCTTGTAGCCCACCATGCCGATGGCGAAGCAGATATTTGCCGCCTGCACCAGCAGCAAGCCGAACCAGAAATGATCGCTGACTTTGTCGTAACGAATAATCGCCGCACCAATGACCGCCAGCAATGCGCTGAAAGCATAGCCGATACGCAGCGGACGTCGGCTGAGCAAATCGTAGATCAGCGTGACGTACAGCGGCGTCATCACAGTGAACAGCAGGAATTCGGTCACGCTCAGATAGAGATAAGCTTCAAAGCTCAGCAGGTACATGATGCCGAGCTGCAGCATGCCCACCAGCATATACAGCAGGATGGTGGAAGCACGATATCCGCGCCAGCGCAGGAACGGCAGGAAGACGATGGCGGCGAGCGCCAGACGCATTAACACAGAGAACCAGGAATCCACCTGACCTGCGAGGTATTCCCCGATTAAACTGAAGGAAAAAGCCCACAGAATGGTGGTAACGATCAGTAACGGCACGGTAACGATCTCAAAATGAACAGTGGCGTTAGTGTAAACAAACTGTCGCGATTGGCGTGAACTATCTGGTTTACGATTGTACAAAATGACGACAATTAGTTTTAACTGATCGCCTATTCGCCTGGATAAAAATGCGCGAAATACAACATTTCCTGGTTTTTATCGCTCTCTAATGTCATAAAACTGTAACATATGTGTCACATGTCACAGTAACCGCGCGTGACCATCACTATCCTTTGCGCGAAATGGAAACTTCGCTTTTCCATTTTTAACGTCTGTTGCTTTTGCCCCAACCTGCTGGGAATCCATAACTATATTGCGCCCTGGAGGGCCACACTCATGTTGAGTATCTTCAAACCTGCACCGCATCGCCCGCAAGTGGCCGATGATCGTGTCGATCCACTCTATCGTCGCCTGCGCTGGCAAATTTTCCTGGGAATATTTTTTGGCTATGCCGCCTACTATTTGGTGCGTAAGAACTTTGCGCTGGCGATGCCTTATCTGGTGGAACAAGGTTTTTCGCGCGGCGATCTCGGCTTTGCGCTCTCGGGCATTTCCATCGCTTACGGATTCTCAAAATTCATTATGGGTTCGGTATCGGACCGCTCGAATCCGCGCGTGTTTTTGCCCGCCGGATTAATTCTCGCTGCGGCGGTGATGCTGGTGATGGGGTTCGTGCCGTGGGCCACCTCCAGCATCATGGTGATGTTTGTGCTGCTGTTCCTGTGCGGTTGGTTCCAGGGCATGGGCTGGCCGCCGTGCGGGCGTACCATGGTGCACTGGTGGTCGCAGAAGGAGCGCGGCGGAATTGTATCGGTGTGGAACTGCGCGCATAACGTCGGAGGCGGTATTACTCCACTGCTGTTCCTGCTCGGCATGGCGTGGTTTAACGACTGGAAAGCCGCGCTATATATGCCGGCGTTTGGCGCCATTCTCATCGCCATTATCGCCTTTGCATTGATGCGTGATACACCGCAATCCTGCGGTTTGCCGCCAATTGAAGCGTGGAAGAATGATTATCCCCCGGATTACAACGAGGAGCACGAGCAGGAGCTGACGGCGAAGCAGATTTTCATGCAGTACATTCTGCCCAATAAGCTGCTGTGGTACATCGCACTGGCGAACGTGTTTGTTTACCTGCTGCGTTACGGCATTCTCGACTGGTCGCCGACCTACCTGAAAGAGGTGAAGCACTTCACGCTGGATAAATCATCGTGGGCGTACTTCTTCTATGAATATGCCGGTATTCCCGGCACGCTGCTGTGCGGCTGGATGTCGGACAAAGTGTTCCGCGGCAACCGTGGCGCAACCGGCGTGTTCTTTATGACGCTGGTGACCATCGCCACCGTGGTGTACTGGCTGAACCCGCCAGGCAATCCAGGCATCGACATGCTGTGCATGATTGTGATCGGCTTCCTGATTTACGGTCCGGTGATGTTGATTGGCTTGCACGCGCTGGAGCTGGCGCCGAAAAAAGCGGCCGGAACGGCAGCGGGCTTTACCGGGCTGTTTGGCTATCTCGGCGGATCGGTAGCGGCCAGTGCCATTGTCGGTTATACCGTGGATTACTTCGGCTGGGACGGCGGATTTATTGTGATGATTGGCGGATCGGTGCTGGCGGTAATTCTGCTGCTGCTCACCATGGTCAGTGAACATAAGCCAGAACGGGCCGGTGATAACCGGCCCATTTTTTTAGGCGAGGAACAATTTACGCAGCGTGTGCGGTACGGCGTCATCCGCGTTGCTGCCAATCACGTCCAGCGTCGGCAAGGTATCTTTCAGGCGCTGCTGTGCATTACGCATGATGCAGCCTTTGCCTGACATGCTGAGCATCTCCACATCATTCATGCCGTCGCCGAAAGCGATGCACGCTTTCAGCGAGTGGCCGAGCTGCTTCGCTACCGCTTCCAGCGCGTGACCTTTGGAAACGCCGCCCGCCATCACTTCCAGGCACGTTGGCAGCGAGAAGCTGACATTCACGCGATCGCCCCAGCGCGCTTCAATCGCCTGCTCCATTGGAACCAGGCGCTCCGGATCTTCGCAGGTGAAGAACACTTTGCTGATGCCGTCGGTCGGCAGCATGCCCGGCTGGTAAACCTGATAGTTAAATACCGATTCGCGGAAATAGTCCTGCTCATCTGGGCGATGACGGCTCATGAACCACTCATCGTCGCGATAAACGTGCGTCAGGATGTGCTCGTCATGATATTGCAGGCCATACAAATCGCTGGCGATGTCGGCGTCGAGGTTGTGGCTGAACACCAGCTCACCCTCGGCGTTGTGCACGCGCGCACCATTAGACGTGATCATGTAAGCCGGAATACCGAGCTTATCGCGCATCTGTCCGACGTCGATATAGTGACGGCCGGTGGCAAAAACAAAGTGGATGTCTCGCGCCACCAGTTCCTGCAGCGTAGTGCGAGCGAACGGCGTCAGGCGGTGATCCGGAGAGAGCAGCGTGCCATCCAGGTCGGATGCGACGATGTGATACATGTAAACCTCGGGTGTTGATATCGGAAAGTAAAATTGATTAAGCGTGGTGTTCAAAGAAATCGACCACCGCGTTTAGCGCTTCGGCACGCATCGCGTCTGTTTCAAACAGGATCTCATGACGCGCTCCTTTTATCACATACGGCGCGTTGCCCGCGCAGGGATGTCCTGCTTCGGCCATCGCCGTACAAAAGAGATTTTGTGAGCGGTTATCCACCACATCATCTTCACTGGCCTGCAGCAGCAAGGTCGGCGTGGTGATGTTCGCTACCTGATTGAAGATGTCCCGCCCGGCCTGCACGCCTTCGCGCACCCAGTGATAAGTGGGACCACCAACGCGAAGCGCCGGATCGTCGGCGTAAAAACGCAGGTTACGGCGATAACGTTCGCGGCTATGCGTCAGGCGGTTGATGCCAAACGGATTGGCGCGCCAGCGCCCGGTGCCCAATGCGTAGCCCTCACGCAGCGTGGGCAGTTTTTCGGTCCAGTCCAGAATGCGGTGCGCCATCCAGTCCGGTAGCGGCAGCACAATGCCAAACATCGGCGCGGAGAACACCGCAGCATGAAACGCCTGCGGCTGACGCGCCAGAAACAGCGCTAGAATCGCGCCGCCCATCGAGTGGGCCAGCACGTAGCGCTGCTGATAACGGTTGCTGACTATCTCTTTCAGATACAGCGTTTCCAGATCGTCAACGTAGTCGCCAAATTCCACCACATGGCCGCGATGTGAATCTTCCAGCAGACGTTCGGAGCGCCCCTGACCGCGATGGTCGAGAATCACCACATCGTAGCCGCACATGAACAGGTCGTAAGCCAGTTCGGGATACTTGATATAGCTCTCAATGCGGCCAGGCACGACCAGAATGACACGGCGATGTTGCGGTGAGGTGAAACGGACGTAGCGAATCTTCAGGTTGCCGACGCCAGTGAATTCACACTCTTCACGGCGACGCCAGAAGTCGAGCAGCGGACCGGTGGCAAAGGCCGAAAAGCCTCGCTCACGTCCGAGCCAACTCTGTTTATGCTGCTGCATCCGTCCCCCTGAAAAAAACGTGATTCGCGCGCCCGTGCTGCGTAGCGTGCGGCGATTTTCTGTCGTATTGTGTCACACTTCGCTAACTTCAGGGAATGTCACACATGACCATTGAATGGTGGTTAACGTACCTGCTGACCACAACTATCCTCAGCCTTTCACCCGGTTCCGGTGCGATTAACACCATGAGTACCGGTATCAGCCACGGTTATCGCGGCGCGGTAGCGTCAATTACCGGCTTGCAGCTTGGCCTGGCGATTCATATTGTGCTGGTCGGCGCCGGTTTGGGTGCGCTGTTTTCCCAATCGATTCTGGCGTTTGAAGTCCTGAAGTGGGCTGGCGCAGCCTATCTGGTGTGGCTGGGCATTCAGCAGTGGCGCTCAGCGGGCGGTATCGATCTCGACGCCGTTGCCAAAGCCATGCCGCGTCGCCGCCTGTTTAAGCGTGCCGTGTTGGTGAACCTCACCAACCCGAAAAGCATCGTGTTTCTTGCCGCGCTGTTCCCGCAGTTTATTCAGCCGCACCAGCCGCAGCTGATGCAATATCTGGTGCTGGGCGTGACCACCATTGTGGTCGATATCATCGTGATGATTGGTTACGCCACGCTGGCAACGCGTATCGCCGGCTGGATTAAAGGACCGAAGCAGATGAAGCTGCTGAACCGCACCTTTGGTGGATTGTTTATGGCGGTTGGCGCGCTGTTAGCCAGCGCACGCAGAATGGCGTGATATTCAACCCGGTTGGCATAAATGCCCACCCTACGTAGGGTCGCCATTAATGGCGACCTGGCTTAACGCGAAATAATCAGGTGAATACCGAATCCGGCAAACAACACGCCCGCCATACCATCCACCCACTTCGCCATCCGCTGATACTTATCACGCATCCACGGCATAGCGAAAATCGCCGCTACCAGCGTAAACCACGCGAACGTCTCACCAATAATCAGCAGGAACAAGCCCCAGCGCTCCATCGCGCCGACGTCGTTGCCAACAAACAGTGAGAACACGCTACCGAAGTAGATGATCGCTTTTGGGTTCGACAGGTTAGTCAGGAAACCTTTCAGGAAGCTCATGCCTCTTTTCGGCAGCTCCACCACCGGCGCTTCCGATTGCGGCTGCTTGTGACGTTGACGCGCTGAACGCATTAGCTGCCAGCCCATCCACAGCAGATACAATCCGCCGCCGACCATAATGATTTCATGCAGCCAGGCCATTTTTTCCAGGATCAGATGCAGGCCCATCAGCGCCACACCGGCCCAAATCACAATGCCCAAGGTAATGCCCAGAACGCCCATCATCGCCTCTTTGCGTGAGCGGCTCGCCGCCGTTTGCGACACAAAGAAGAAGTCCGGGCCGGGACTCATCAGCGCAACCAGATGCACCAGCGCGACGGTGGCGAATAACATCAGCATGAATTTTTCCTTTAACCTTCATCAACATGTTCTTTGATCATCACCAGGAACGGCTTACCAAAACGCTCCAGTTTGCGATGACCGACGCCGTTCACGCTGAGCATTTCTGACGCGCTAATCGGCATTTGTTCTGCCATTTCAATCAGCGTGGCGTCGTTAAACACCACGTACGGCGGAATATTCTCTTCATCAGCAATCGCTTTGCGCAGCTTACGCAGCTTGGCAAACAGCTGGCGATCGTAATTGCCGCTGTGCACCTTCGGCGAACTGCTGCCGCGCGTTTTCACCGTCACGATACGCGGCACCGCAAGCATCAGCGGCACTTCGGCACGTAATACCGGACGCGCCGCTTCGGTCAATTGCAGCGCCGAATGCATGGCGATGTTTTGCGTCACCATGCCGAGATGAATCAGCTGACGCAGCACGCTGATCCAGTGTTCGTGGCTGTGCTCGCGGCCTAAGCCGTACACCGGCAGTTTGTCGTGGCCGTTGTCGCGAATACGCTGATTACTGGCGCCGCGCAAAACTTCAACAATATAGCCCATGCCAAAGCGTTGGCCGGTACGATAGATGCTCGAAAGCGCCTTTTGCGCCTCCAGCAAGCCGTCGTAGCGACGTGGCGGATCGAGGCAGATATCGCAGTTATCGCACTGCTGCTGGCGACCTTCGCCGAAATAGTTCAGCAAGACCAGACGACGACAGGTTTGCGCTTCGGCAAATGCCCCCATCGCATTGAGCTTGTGGCGTTCAATATCCTGCAACGGGCCAGGCACTTTCTCTTCCAGACATTTACGCAGCCACGCCATGTCGGCCGGATCGTAAAGCATCATCGCTTCGGCAGGCAGGCCATCACGCCCGGCGCGACCGGTTTCCTGATAATAGGATTCGATGTTGCGCGGAATATCGAAGTGCACCACGAAGCGCACGTTGGGTTTGTTGATGCCCATACCGAATGCGACGGTGGCGACCACAATTTGCAGATCGTCACGCTGGAAAGCTTCCTGCACGCTGGCACGCTGCGCGCTATCGATACCGGCGTGATAAGCGCCAACGCTCAAACCACGGCTCTGCAGGCGCGCGGCGGTGTCTTCCACTTTGGCGCGGCTGTTACAGTAAATAATGCCGCTTTTGCCCCTCTGATCCTGCACATAACGCAGAAGCTGCTCGGTGGGTTTGAATTTCTCCACCAGCGTGTAGCGAATATTCGGGCGGTCAAAGCTGCTGATTTGAATCAGCGGATCGTCCATCTGCAGCAGATGGGCGATATCGTTACGCGTGGTTTCATCGGCGGTGGCGGTCAACGCCATGACCGGCAAATCAGGGAAGTGCTGACGCAGCTGGCCGATCGAGCCATATTCCGGACGGAAATCGTGGCCCCACTGTGAAATACAGTGTGCTTCATCCACCGCCAGCATCACCGGATTCCACTGGTGCAGGCTATCGAGGAAGTTGTCCATCATCAGGCGTTCAGGCGCGATATACAGCAGCTTGAGCTTGCCAGTACGACAATCCGCAAACACCTGCTGCTGCTGCTCACGCGTCTGCGTTGAGTTGAGGCACGCTGCAGCCACGCCGTTGGCCAGCAGCTGATCGACCTGATCTTTCATCAGTGAAATCAGCGGTGAAACCACCAGCGTCAGCCCTTCGCGCACCAGCGCCGGGATTTGATAGCACAGCGATTTGCCGCCGCCAGTCGGCATCACCACCAGACAATCGCGTCCTGACAGGGCGGTTTCGATGATGTTTTGCTGACCTGGGCGGAACTGCTGATAGCCGAAGGTATCTTGTAATACCTGCTGCGCCAGCATTTCCTGATTAAGCACTGCCGATGTTGCCACGGTAATCCTGTCTTTGTTGCGGGTTAGAACAGATCGTTGAGCGTCACGCCTACGCCGAAGCGCGTCTGGCGATGGTTATAGTCGATCAACGATTCACCATAACCGCTGAACACCTGCGTGTAAAAGCGCACGTGTTCAGAGATTGGGTAGCTCCAGGCGAAGGTTGCACCGCCGAAGCCGCTGTTCCAGTTGTAGTTACCTTCCACGCTGAAAATGTTCTCGCCCATCATATAGCCGAGCTTGGCGCGGTAGTAACCCATGTATTTGGTGATGTCCGGGTTATCGTCATTGCTTTCACTTTCTGGCAGACGATACCAGGGTTTGATCTCCGCGAGCAGATTGCCGTTCTGCGCCATGAAGCGCGCGTAGACGCGGTTCCAGCTGCGCGAAGTTGGCTCGCTGCGGCCGTTCGACTGATGCACTAAGCCAGTTTCCACATCGCGTAAGGTCCAGCCTGCGAAGGTGTAATCGGTGGCCCAGCCGAGGAAAATCTGTGGCTCATAATCGGTTTCACGGAACGGTGATGACGCACCACGGTTCGAGAGCTGCCACCACGAGCGCTGAGTATAGGACGCCGCCAGCACCGAGTTATCGCCTAAAATGCCGCGCCATAGCGGAAACGCCAGGCTGAGCTGGAATTTTACTTCATCATTTTTAGCTTTGTCTGCCCAGTTGTACGAAGAGATCGCCTCTTTGTTCATGTCGGTGGTGTAGGTGTAGAGCAGATAGTTGTTTTCGTAAGGATAAAGTACGAACGGGTTATCGTGTTTCTCCAGCAGGTTAGCGATAATGCTGCCCTTCACTGCCGGTGCATCATGAACCTCTTTTATCGTGGCTTCTTCAGCCTGCACCAGGCCAGGAAGGATCAGCGCCGCGGCCAGCAAGGCGTAATGCTTACGCATAGAATTCTCCAGAGAACTGCGTGTCGTAATCGTCAAGTGACGGTTCAAAAAGCAGGCCATTCTACACGCAAAACCTGCGGTTGATCAGCGCCGATTTCCGAAACTGGAAAGCGGCTCGAACGCGGCATAATATACACAACTCGTTAACATTTTAAGGCAGGAATTATGTTATCCCCGTTGCTGACACAGCAGGAAGCGCGCCGTCTGATTGGCGAAATTTTTGTTTATCACATGCCTTTCAATCAGGCGCTCGGATTAGAGCTGGATCGACTGGAAGCGGATTATGCCGAACTCGGCTTCGCTAATAAAACCATGCTGGTCGGCAACGCGGCGCAGCAGATTTTGCATGGCGGCGTGATCGCCTCGGTACTGGATGTCGCCGCCGGGCTGGTGTGTGTCAGCTATGCGCTGACGCGTGAGGAGAGCATTACCGAGGAAGAACTGCGTCAGCGCCTGTCCCGCATGGGCACCATCGATATGCGCGTTGACTATCTGCGCCCTGGCCGCGGCGAGCGCTTTATCGCCACCAGCAGCCTGCTGCGCGGCGGCAATAAAGTTGCCGTGGCGCGCGTGGAGTTACATAACCAGCAAGGCGATTACATCGCTACCGCTACCGCCACCTACATGATTGGCTAATCAGTACTTTTGGAATGACATGATGGATTCGCAACAAACTCGCCAGGGTATTGGCTACGCGCTCGGCGCTTACTTTATTTGGGGCATCGCGCCCGCCTACTTCAAGCTGGTCAAAGCGGTGCCCGCCACCGAAATTATGACGCATCGTGTGATTTGGTCCGCGCTGTTTATGCTGCTGCTGATCACCCTGACGCGTAGCTGGACGCAGGTACGTAGCGTGCTGGCGCAGCCGAAAAAGGTGCTGCTGCTGGCGCTGACCGCCGTGACCATTGGCGGCAACTGGCTGCTGTTTATCTGGGCGGTGAACAATCAGCACATGCTGGAAGCTAGCCTCGGCTACTTTATCAACCCGCTAATTAACGTGGTGTTTGGCATGCTGTTCCTGCGTGAACGCTTCCGCCGCTTGCAGTGGCTGGCGGTATTGCTGGCGACAACCGGCGTGCTGGTGCAGTTGTGGCAGTTTGGATCGCTGCCGATTATCGGCCTTGGCCTGGCGCTGAGTTTTGCATTGTACGGTTTGGTGCGCAAAAAGATTCAGGTCGATGCGCAGAGCGGCATGCTGATCGAGACGTTGTGGCTGTTTCCGCTGGCGGCAATTTACCTGTTTGGCTTTGCCGACAGCGCCACCAGTCATCTCAGCGCCAACGCTATGAGCCTTAATCTCAAGCTGGTCGCGGCGGGCATTATCACCACCATTCCGCTGATGCTGTTTGCGGCCGCCTGCGCGCGTCTGCGCTTATCGACTGTCGGCTTCTTCCAGTATCTCGGCCCGACACTGATGTTCCTGCTGGCGATACTGTTCTACGGCGAGAGCCTGACGCCGGATAAAATGGTGACCTTCGGCTTTATCTGGCTGGCGCTCGCCGTGTTCATTATCGATGCGGTCGCGTTCTCAGCTCGGGCGCGCATGCGCATAGCGTGAAATAAAACGCGCCAGCGCCGGGCCGGTGAGCAAGATGGTGAACAGACGCAGCGTCTGCAGCGCCATGACAAATGCCATATCGACCCGCGTGCCGGCCGCAATAATCGCCACGGTATCCAGCCCGCCAGGGCTGGTTGCCAGATAGGCGGTCATCAGATCGACGTGCAAAACGCGCGTCAGCATCCAGGCTAATCCACCGCACAGCAGCATTAAACCGAAAATCGACAGCAACATTTGCGGCAGCGTTCGCAGCGCCAGCTTGAAAATCGGCCGGGTGAAACGCAATCCCACGCTCCAGCCAATCAACGCATAAGCCAGCGCCAGCAACCATTCTGGCACCTGCAAGGTCGCTACATCGGTGCCGTGCAGCACCGCGCCGATCAGTGCCGGCAGCAACAAAGCACCGGAAGGAATGCGCAGCTTCTGGCCGAGCCACGCACCGGCGAACATCACCAGCAATGTCAGCAGAAAGCTGCTGTGCAGCGCGGGAAACCACACCAGTTCAGCAGCACCGCCGTTGGAACCCAAGCCAATGCGCGCCACCACGGCAGCAGCGGTAGCGACAAACAGCACGCGCAGATACTGCATAAACGCCACCAGCCGCACATCCGCACCGAAATCACCGGCCATTGCCACCATCGCCGAAGCACCGCCGGGCGACGATCCCCATGCGCCCGTTGGGCCGGGCAAATTACTGAAGCGCACCAGCAGAAAACCAGACAGGCCGCTGGCGGCTAACGTCAGCACCAGCACCGCCAGCACCACCGGCCAATCCTGGATCAGTGGTGTGAGAATGCCCGGCGATAAAGTCTGGCCGATCATGCAGCCGAGCACCGCTTGTGCCAGCACGAAGAGGCGTTTATCGATGCGCACGGTGGCGCCGGACAAACCCATTGCGGTGCCGACGATCATTGGGCCAAGCAGCAATGCCGCAGGAAGGTGGAACAGCTGGAGGATCATCCCCAGCACTAACGAAGCAATCAGCAGAAGTGTCCATTGCAGTCGCAATGAGAAGCGCGCCATAAGGAAAGAATCAGATAGTGAGCAGAGCCAACAGGTTACGCAGAAAATTGAAGTTTATCTACCAGGTCGCCATAAATGGCGACCCTTCGTTTGTCATGAGCGTTTTTGTAGGGTCGTCATTCATGACGACCTGGACTTGAGATAGGTTACAACCAGTTCTTGCGTTTGAAATAGAGATACGGCGCAAGCCCGGCGAGGATCATCAGGCTAATCGCGCCCGGATAACCAAAGCTCCATTTCAGCTCCGGCATAAACTCGAAGTTCATCCCGTAGCTTGATGCCACCAGCGTTGGCGGCAGGAACACCACCGAAACCACCGAGAAGATCTTGATGATGCGGTTCTGCTCGATGTTGATAAAGCCCATCGCCGCCTGCATCAGGAAGTTAACCTTCTGGAACAGCGATTCGTTATGCGGCAGCAGCGATTCGATATCGCGCAGGATTTCACGCGCCTGCTCCAGCTGGTTGCCCGGCAGACGTGCTTTGCGCACCAGAAAGTTGAGGGCGCGCTGGGTATCCATCAGACACAAACGCACTTTCCAGCCGATATCTTCCAGTTCCGCCAGACGTGACAGCGCCTGGTCGTACTCTTCTCCCTGCTGGCCTTCCATGATCACGCGGCTGAGTTTCTCCAGCGCGCTATAGATGTTCTCGATCTCATCCGCCAGCTGTTCGATTTTGGTCTCAAACAGATCCAGCAACAGTTCATAGGCGTTGCCATCAGTCAGCATCTGGTTGCGCGCACGCATGCGATAGAGACGGAAAGCTGGCAGCTCGCGTTCGCGCAGCGTATACAGGCGATCTTCGCGGATGGTGAATGCCACGGTGGAGTTGCCCGCGTGGTCTTCGGCATCTTCAAAGAAGAAGAAGGAGTGAATGTGCAGGCCGTCTTCGTCTTCGAAGAAACGCGCCGAGGCTTCGATGTCTTCCAGCTCCGGACGCGTTGCCAGGCTCTGGCCGAGCTCGCACTGCACACGATCGCGTTCGCTGTCGTCGGGTTCGATCAGATCGACCCAAACAGAGGTGTTGAGTTTGTCGTTGTCTTCTTCCAGCTCGATGCGCGTCAGGCGATTACGATCGAGTTTAAATGCGCTCAGCATAGCAATAACTCCCCATTTTTCGGAATGGGACAAGGCGGTGACCACTGTAGATTACGGGCACGGCGAAGCCTGAACACGGAAACTTTCGCTTCAAGGGTAAATCAGTGCTAACTCACGCGACGAGAGTAAAAAAGGGAGGTCGCTGATAACCGCTAAGGCTACCAGCTAAAAGAGGTAACCTTAGGAGTTCCTGTTAAACAGGTGATTGAGCCAGCATCGACTGGGCGCGTCCAAGGCATTGTCCTCTCATGATAATAGTGCGCGCATGTTACGCTGAGACGAAAAAGTCGTCAAGGTAGCGCAACCGCGCTACACCGTCTCAAGACGGGCGTAAGCCGCCACCAGCCACTTGATTCCCTGGCCCTGAAACGCCACTTGCAAACGGCTGTGTTCGCCGCTGCCTTCGAGGTTGATGATGGTGCCTTCGCCGAACTTGGCATGGCGCACGCGTTGGCCGAGCGTGAAGCCGCTGTCGTTTTGCGCGATGGGCGTGCCCATGCGCTGATGGCTCACCGGACGGCTGACGCTGGCGCGCAAACGCACCTCTTCCACGCACTCTTCCGGCAGCTCGCCGATAAAGCGTGATGGACGGTGATACACTTCCTTACCATAAAGACGACGGCTTTCGGCATAGGTGAGCGTCAGCTTGACCATCGCACGCGTCACGCCAACGTAAGCCAGACGACGCTCCTCTTCCAGACGACCGCCTTCATCCAGCGACATCTGGCTGGGGAACATGCCCTCTTCCATGCCGACGATAAAGACCTGGCTGAACTCCAGCCCTTTCGCCGAGTGCATGGTCATCAGCTGCACCGCGTCCTGCCATTTGTCGGCCTGACCTTCGCCCGCTTCCAGCGCCGCATGCGACAGGAACGCCTGCAGCGGCATCAGATCTTCGTCTTCGTCCTGATAGCTGAACTGGCGCGTTGCCGTGACCAGTTCCTCAAGGTTTTCAATACGCGCCTGGCCTTTCTCGCCCTTCTCCTGCTCGTACATCACCCATAAACCGGAGTCTTTAATCACGCGATCGGTTTGCACATGCAGCGGCATCTCGGATGTTTCGCTGGCCAGTGAATCGACCAGCTCGCAGAAGCGCTGCAGCGCTGACGCGGCGCGTCCGGCTAAGACTTTGTTCTGTAACAGCTCACGCGTGGCCTGCCATAAAGTGAGTTGCTGATCGCGTGCGGTCTGGCGCACCACGTCGAGCGTACGATCGCCCACGCCGCGCACCGGCGTGTTCACCACACGCTCAAATGCCGCATCGTCATTGCGATTGGCCATCAAACGCAGATAGGCCAGCGCATCTTTGATCTCCTGACGCTCAAAGAAGCGCATGCCGCCATAAATGCGATAAGGCATGCTGCCCTGTAGCAGCGCCTCTTCCAGCACACGCGATTGGGCGTTGCTGCGATAGAGAATGGCGCAATCCTGCAGTGCGTTGCCGTTTTCATGCCAGCTTTTGATGCGATTGACCACAAAGCGCGCTTCATCCAGCTCGTTGAACGCGCAGTAGAGCGAGATCTTTTCGCCATCGCTGCCGTCGGTCCACAGCTCTTTACCGAGGCGGCCATTGTTGTTGGCGATCAGCGTGTTCGCGGCTTTCAGAATGTTGTTGGTCGAGCGATAGTTCTGCTCCAGGCGAATGGTTTCCGCGCCGGGGAAATCCTGCAGGAAGCGCTGGATGTTTTCCACCTGCGCCCCGCGCCAGCCGTAAATCGACTGATCGTCATCGCCGACGATAATCACCCGGCCGGTATCACCCGCCAGCATGCGAATCCATGCGTACTGGATGTTGTTGGTATCCTGGAATTCGTCCACCAGCACGTTGCTGAAACGCTCGCGATAATGATTGAGGATATGCGGCTTGTTGAGCCACAGCTCGTGGGCGCGCAGCAGCAGCTCGGCGAAATCCACTAAACCGGCGCGATCGCAGGCTTCCTGATATGCCTGATAGATGCGCAGCCAGGTTTGCTCAACCGGATTGCCGTAGCTTTCGATGTGTTTTGGCCGCAGACCTTCATCTTTTTTGCCGTTGATGTACCACATGCCCTGACGCGCAGGCCACTGTTTCTCATCAAGGTTCATGGCTTTGATCAGGCGCTTCAACAGACGCAGCTGATCGTCGCTGTCGAGGATCTGGAAATCCTGCGGCAAACCGGCATCAAGGTGATGCGCGCGCAGTAAACGATGCGCCAGGCCGTGGAAGGTACCAATCCACATGCCGCCCTGGCTGGTGCCGATCAGCTGATCGATACGATGGCGCATTTCTGCCGCCGCTTTGTTGGTAAAGGTCACCGCCATAATCGAATACGGCGAGCAGTTCTCTACCGACAGCAGCCACGCAATGCGATGCACCAACACACGGGTTTTGCCACTGCCTGCTCCGGCCAGCACCAGCAGGTTGCTGCGCGGTGCGGCGACCGCCTCGCGCTGTTTGTCATTCAAGCCGTCAAGCAGATCAGAAACGTCCATAAGCACCGTTTTAACAATTGAGATACGTATCCAAAATCATTCGGCTTGCAGCAAGGCGGCAAGTGTGTGAATCCCCGGGAGCTTACTTGAGTAAGTGACCGGGGTGAGCACGCGCAGCCAACGCGGCGGCAAGTCGAATGATGATGGATACGACTGGATGTATTTACAGCTGTTGATTATAGCAGCGAGGTCAGAGATGCCAACCGATCAATTTCAACATGCGGTAGCAAACGCGCATCGTCGATCTTCATCAGATTGCCTTCACGCAGGTTGATCCAGCAGGCTTGCATGCCGGCACGCAGCGAACCGGCAACATCGGTAGTGAGATCGTCGCCAACGTGCAGAATGTGTTGCGGCGCGATGTCCAAACGCTCAGCGGCCAGATGATACATATCCTGCCACGGCTTAGCGCGACCGTGCGGACCGGCACGCAGCGCGAACTGGAAGTGGTGATGGATGCCGAGCTTTTCCGGGCAGGCATTGCCGTTGGTGATCGCCACCAGCGGCACGCGCTCGCCCAGCCACGTCAGCGTTTGATGCGTCTCTTCCGGCATCGTCACTTCGCTGCGCCACTGATGGAACACGCTCATCACGTCGCGGGCACCGGCACTGGCTTCTGATGCCGATAAGCCGACATTGAGCAACGCCAGCTCCACCGAGCGGCGGCGCCATTCAGACACGTCGTGATAAATTTCCGGCTCACGCGCCAGCAACTCATTACGCAGCGCCTGATAATCTGCCGGGGTGAATTCACGCAGCGCCGGATGATACGCCTGCAGTGCAGCATGCGATTCGGCGGTGGTTTTGCGGATCACGGGATGGTTGTCATACAAGGTGTCGTCGAGATCAAAAGTGATCGCTTTGATCGGGCCGAGCGGACGATAAAACTTCATTAAGACTTTCCTCGTTTGGCACGCGGATGGGCCGCATCATAAACCGTCGCCAGATGCTGGAAATCCAGATGGGTATAGATTTGCGTGGTCGCCAGATTGGCGTGGCCGAGCAGTTCCTGTACCGCGCGCAGATCGCCGCTCGATTCCAGCAAATGCGTGGCAAAAGAGTGGCGCAGTTTATGCGGATGAATATGGCTGGCAACGCCTTGCTTGATGCCCCATTCGGCAAAACGCTTCTGCACGTTGCGCGTCGAAATTCGGCTGCCGCGGCTGGAGACAAACACCGCATCATCCTGCGGCGCAAAGCTATCACGCAGCGATAACCAGTGCTGAATCCAGGTGACCGCCGTGCCGCCAATCGGTACGCGGCGCTCTTTGCTGCCTTTACCCAGCACCCGAACTTCGCCCGCGTCCAAATCCATGTGACGACAATCCATATTCACCAGCTCGGAGAGACGCAAGCCGCCGCCGTACATGGTTTCCAGCATCGCGCGGTCGCGCACCGCCAGCGGATCGTTGAGATCGATCTCCAGCAGTTGGTTAACTTCATCGACGTCCATGTTTTTCGGCAGATGGCGCGCGTTACGCGGCGTGGAAATGCCTTTGGCGGGATTGGCGCTCAGCATGCCTTGATGGACTTGCCAGTCGAGAAAACTGCGCAGTGCCGACATGCGCAGCGCCAGACTGCTGGCGCCCAAACCGCCACGGCGGCTGCGCGCCGCCAGGCTGCGCACCTGCGCCGGTTCCAGCTGCGACCAACTCGTCAGCTTCATCTCATCGGCCATTGCCATAATCGCCTGCAATTGCCGTTGGTAATTCTTTTGCGTCAGCGGACTGAGCTGGCGTTCGACCTTGAGATAACGCAGAAAGTCATCCACGGCCGGCAGCAGCGGACTGACGTGACTCATGCGCGTTCAATCCAGCGTGACAGCAGATCCGGCAACATTTGCGCCAGATGCTGTAGCAGCAGCGTGCCCATGCCTGCCTGATAGTGCTGATTATCGCGGCTGGTGAACATCAATACGCCCAGCTCGCCACGTTCGCCCATCAGCGACATCGCCACCGAGCCAATCGCTTTGGCCTGCGGCAACAGCAGCAGCAGTTCCGGGCCGTTGAGGCTGCCGAGATAGTGATGTTCATTACCGAAGCGCTGAATGCGCAGCGGTTCGAATGCCTGACGCGATAAGCCGAGTTGGGTGAAGTCTGATGGCGCGCCGATGTGCCATTTGTCATTGAACACGCGCACGTGCGCACCGGCCAGACCGAGTTCGCGCGCCCAGCGATGCAGACGCGTCAGCATCTCTTGTAAGCTGTCGGCGGCGGCAAGATGACCTTGCAGCGCCAGCAGGCGATCAAACAGCTGATGGTTAGCCGTTGCCTGCTCCATCAGTAGCGTGATCTCCTCTTCCAACTGCTGGATGTGGTTGCGCTGACGCGCCATATGCCACTCCACCAGCGAAACGCTGCCGCGTACCGGATGCGGCACCATCATCTGTTCAACCTGACGCGCATTGCGAATAAAGAAATCGGGGTTTTGACGCAGAAATGCGCTTACCGATTGATCGTCCAGCAAAACCTCGCTTTCGGTCTGCTCTTCGACATTTTTCATAGATGAATAAACCCATCGTAGACGTGTGTGGCAGGACCGGTCATAAACAGCGGTTGCCCTTCCCCTTTCCAGGCAATATGCAGCGTTCCGCCCGGCAAATCGACGCGAACGTTCTCCGCCAAAATGCCCTGCTGAACGCCGCAGGCCACCGCCGCACACGCGCCGCTGCCGCAAGCCTGGGTTTCGCCCGCGCCACGTTCGTATACGCGCAGACGGATGTGTTCACGATTGACTACTTCCATGAAACCGACGTTGACGCGCTCCGGGAAACGCTCGTGGCTTTCCAATTCTGGACCGAGCGTTTCCACCGGCGCGGTTTTCACGCTTTCTACCTGAATCACGCAGTGCGGATTGCCCATTGATACCGCACCAAACATCACGGTTTGATCGGCCACACGCTGCAAATAAAGGTTCTCTGCTTTATTGGCACGCAGCGGCACGCTTTGCGGTTCGAAGTTCGGTTGGCCCATATTGACGCGCACCAGCTCATCATTGGTGACGCTGAGCACCATGCGGCCGGTTTGCGTACTGACGCGAATGTCGCTTTTGTTGGTCAACCCTTTCAGACGCACAAAGCGGGCGAAACAGCGCGCGCCGTTGCCGCACTGCGCGACTTCGCTGCCATCGGCGTTGAAAATGCGGTAATGGAAATCGAGATCCGGATCGTAGGGCGGCTCGACGATCAGCAGCTGATCAAAACCGATCCCCAGATTTCTGTCCGCCAGGCGGCGAATCAGTTCCGGCGAAAAAAAGACGTTTTGCGTCACAGCATCCACAACCATAAAGTCGTTGCCGAGACCGTGCATTTTTGAGAACTGCATTTTCTGCTCCGCCGGATTACTCATAGATTTTAGTTCGCCTGCGAACCAGGCTTGCTGGTAACCAAACCACCGACATCAGCATCCTGAGCGGCTTTTTGCTGCTGCTCGGTGACCTGCTGTTTCGGCTTGTTTGGCTGATCTTGCGGCGGGAAATACAGCGGTCCTTTCAGGCCACAGCCTATCAGGCTGACCAGTGCCAGCGCCATACCCAGCTGACTCATCACTCGTATCATTCTGTCTGCTCTTCTGTCCTTAAGCCATGGTTGCTTATCATCGCAGTTGACGTTGTAAAAGCAACAGGAAATAGCCGCATTTCCTGCGGCAGGTCAGAGTTACAGCGCATCCCGCCGCGCGAACGCAGGCGGGATCAATGCATTTGGTAGCGTGGCTGGAAGTCGCCGTTGTCGTTGTCAGGCTGCGTAGCGCAGAGCTGCGTTAACGTTTGGCTGCGGAAAGGAATCACCTGGAAACGTTCGCCGGTATTCACAATCTGGTAGAACTGCGGCAGGTTGAAATTGATAAAGCTGGAGCCGTAGGTAAAACGGTCATGCGACGACGAATAGAATCGACTCACGTCGCGCACCAGCTCTTCTTTACTGCCTTCGCAATGGTGGTAAACCTCAACGCGGTTGGTTTCGTCGAGGATATAGATGTTGAAACCGCGATCGTCATTAGTATCTTCAAAGAAGAACTGAATGATGCCTTCGCTGGCGTAGCCGTTTACCACCGGTGGCAGCGGCGTCTGGTTTGATTCCACTTTGATCGACAAGCCGTGCAGCTTGTTGTTAGAAATCGCGCCATAGAATTCGACGGCGTTTTCCAGCTTCTGCACCGACACGCTCATGCGTTCGAAGAATAAGCCCCAGGTTTGGCCCGCCATGCGCAACGCTTTAAAGCGGCCCGGTTCCTGACGCGTGCTCGACAGACGGAGCTCAATACATTCCGAAACCAGCTGCTGCACACGGGTACGAATTAAACCGCGCAGATGCTGGCTGTAGCAGAACACTTCCACCGTATCCGGCGGCGCAGCATCCTGATGCATTTTGCCGAGAATGGTTTTCAGCGCTTCAATCATCGCCTGCTCGCCGTTGAAGTGCAGCGTACGCACTTCATTCCACGAGTTGCGATAAAGCAGATCGATGCTGCCAATCAGGCATTGCTGCTGCTGACCGAAGCTGAACACATCCAGCTTGCGGAAATCAAAATGCACCACCTGATTGCGGAACGCCGAGGTAGGATCGTGCTCAAGATTGACGATAATCGCTAAGTGACGAATTTCGCACGGGCTATAGAGCGCTTTCGGCGTCGGTGCCGGCACGCGCAGCGGAAAGTGGCTCGACACATCGTTCACCAGTTCCTGCAGACGCGGCAGGTCGCACAGATCGTTGCCTTTCATATGCAGACGCGTTTTGCTGGTCAGCAAACCGTTAAACCACGCCCACGCCACCAGCTTGTTCAGATAGCGGTTATATTCCAGCGGCTGATGGCTGATGATGGAACTCATGTCCGGCGATTGGTTATACAGATACCAACCGGCGCGATTGGCGCGGCCCGCCGGGACGTGAATAAAGGTGAGATTCTCTTCCGAAAGATCGGGCGAAATCTGCGGGTTCACTAAGGTGACTTTACCCGGCAGCGCCTCGAACGCGGCATACAGTTTACGCGTCAGCACGCCGATATCCTGCGGGCTGGCGCTGACGCTTAAATTGTTGCGACGCGCAAAGCGAATCAGGTTGCGATAGCTCTGCATCATCGCATCCAGTAACTCATTGTGCGCTTCGCGTACGCGTTCGATTTTCCATTGCGCGCGGTTATCCAGAACCGCTAACTTCTCCTCATCCCAGCCCCACTCTTTAACCAGCTGCGAAAGAATCTCGCGACGCCAGCCGGTGCGCTGATGATGGTGATCTTCGCTCGAGAGCTTTTCACACACTTTTAAATAGAAACATCGACGTACTAAATCAAGACGCGCCATGTCATCAACGCTGGTGAGATAGCGCGTTACGCGTTCCAGCATCATGCAGTAAGGATCGAGACCGAAGCAGACAATTTCGCCGTCGTGCAGGCGCTGCTTGATGTCCATCGACAACAGCTGCGTGTTGGGGTATTCCCAGCTGTAGGCTTCCAGCAGCAGGGTTTTCAGCACCGCTTTGTACGGCGAATCGATACTTTTATACAGCTGCCACAAGCTGGCACCGAAGTACTCTTCCGCTGACAACGTGCCAAGCCCGCCGAGATCCAGCCACTCATTTGGCGTCAGAACGCCTTGTGAATAGAGCGACATGACGTAATCGTCGTAATGGTGCTCCTCTTCGCCAGGCACCATGTTCCACAGGATGCGTTTACCCGCCATACGCACGGCGGTACGGTAAAACTCATCCAGCAGCAAAATATGTTGGGTAGAACCGCAGTCTTCACCGCCGAGGCTGCCGCTTTCGTTATGGCGGAAACGGTTCTCGTCAATCAGGAAGAAGCTGACTTCCACACCCATCGACACACACCATTTCTGCAACAGCGTACACTTACGCTGCAGATTGAGGCGCTCTTCATTATCCAGCCACGATTGGTGGCACACCCAGATATCAAGATCGGAGATGCTGTTTTGCCCAACGGACGAAGTGCTGCCCATTGAGTAAATGCCGGTAATCGGACGTTCGCCCGCCACGGCAGAGCTGAGCTCGAGCGCTTGACCGCCCGCTAAGTTCTGCAGCAGCTGAAGTTGGTTTTCATCGGGCGTGTAGAGGCAGACGCCATGCGGAACGTTACCTTCAACGTAGCCAGGCATCAGTGGATGATGGTAGTGCAATAATGTTGGCAGCAGACTGTAGACTTGCTGGAAAGCAGGTCCCATGGCAGCCAGTGCGCGATCTACACGCAGCTGGTTAATCGCATCCAGTCTCTGTTTCAGTGTCTCAATGTAGAGGTACAAGACGTTTCGCCTGATTGTCCCAGTGTTAAGCACCCTGTTTCCGAATTTTGCCGCTTAATAATAAAGATATTGGGCAAATAATTGCTGGAAACGTGATCAATCTAACACCTGGAGGATTGACCGTAAAGAAAGTTGCGCTACTTAACAGTTTAGCATGTTCCGACCGTAGCTCTGCTTTTTTCAGACTTCGACTCTCAACTGCGACCCTCAAGATCCAGGCGCAGTCTGACATCGCGGCCTTTTCAATCCGTTGAAACTGACAGCATTCCCCTATCAATGATAGGATATTCGATGAACGATCAAAATGGTTAACAGCATGTTAAACAAAATTTTCAGAATTGCTACCAGACAAAGTCCCCTTGCTCTGTGGCAGGCACAATATGTCCAACAGCGCCTGATGGCGGCTCATCCGGGTCTGCAAGTTGAGCTGCTGCCGATGGTCACCAAAGGTGATGTCATCCTTGATACGCCACTGGCAAAGGTTGGCGGCAAAGGGCTGTTCGTTAAAGAGCTTGAGCTGGCAATGCTGGAAGGGCGTGCCGATCTCGCCGTGCACTCGATGAAAGATGTGCCGATCGATTTTCCAGAAGGTCTTGGTCTGGTGACCATTTGCGAGCGTGAAGATCCGCGCGATGCTTTCGTCTCAAATCGTTACAACAGTATTGATGAGCTGCCGCAAGGCGCGGTTGTCGGGACGTCCAGCCTGCGCCGCCAGTGTCAGCTTAGCGCCCGCCGTCCGGACTTAGTGATTCGCTCGCTGCGCGGCAACGTCGGTACGCGTCTGGGCAAACTCGATGCAGGTGAATATGACGCCATCATTCTGGCGGCGGCGGGTTTGAAGCGTTTAGGTCTGGAAGATCGCATTCGTCAGGCAATGCCTGCAGAGATTTCCCTGCCCGCTGTGGGTCAGGGCGCCGTCGGCATTGAATGCCGCGTGGATGATGAGCAATTAATTACGCTGCTACAGGCATTGAATCATGACGATACCGCCGTGTGCGTGCGTGCCGAACGTGCGATGAATACGCGGCTGGAAGGCGGTTGTCAGGTGCCAATCGGCAGCTTCGCGGTGCTGGAAGACGATCAGCTGTGGCTGCGCGGATTAGTCGGCTCACCGGACGGCAGTCAAATGGTGGTGGGCGAGCGCCGGGGTCCACGCGATCACGCCGAAAAAATGGGCATTTCGCTGGCCGAAGAGCTGCTGGATGGCGGCGCGCGCGACATTCTGCGTGAAGTCTATCAAGGTCAACCGCCAGCATGACCATCCTCGTGACCCGCCCGGAACCGGCCGCCACTGAACTGGTCTCGCGTTTGCGCAGCCTGGGTAAACTGGCATGGAGCCTTCCGCTGATTCAATTCACGCCGGGTCGCGATCTTATTCATTTACCTAAGCAACTTGCTGCGCTCCAGCCAGGCGATCTGGTGTTTTTGCTGTCGCAGCAGGTCGTTACGTTCGCCGAACCCGCTTTACAGCAGAGCGCGACTACGTGGCCTGAAGCACTCAACTATTATGCTATTGGCCGCAGCACTGCTTTAGCCCTGCATACCGTCAGTAATCTAAAAGTAGACTATCCTCATGCGCGGGAGACCAGTGAAGAGCTGGTGCGTCTGAATCGTCTGCAGCAGGTTAGCGGCAAACGCGCACTGATTCTGCGCGGCAGCCCAGGGCGCGAGCTGCTGGCGGAAACGCTGATTGAGCGCGGCGCTGAGGTGCAATATTGCGAGTGTTATCAGCGCTGTGAAAAGCACTACAACGGCGCGACGGAAGGCCGCCGCTGGCGCGATCGCGGCATTACAACGCTGGTGGTCACCAGCGGCGAAATGTTACAACAACTCTTTTCTCTGTTTCCGCCAATTGATCGTCGGGAATGGTTACTACACTGTCGGCTTGTGGTCGTCAGTGAACGTTTGGCTACGCAAGCCGCTGAACTAGGCTGGCAGGACATTGATGTAGCCGATGGTGCCGATAACGACGCGCTGCTGCGCGCGTTACGCTGAACTTAACAATGGGATGAGCCATAATGACGGAACAAAAAGCCTCCTCCGCCATGGTTGAAGAAACCACCCCAGCGGACAATTCTCCCTCTCCAGCAACTAAGCCACCACGCGATAAAAAAAGCGATGGCAAGGTGCTGAGTGCAGTGGCGATTGTGATTGCGCTGGCGATTGGGGCGGGACTTTACCTTAATGGGAAACACCAGGCCGATTTACAGGCTCAAACTAATCAGAATCTCAGTGAGCAGCTGAGCACCTTGCAGCAGCAACTGGGCAGCGACAAACAGCAACTGACGCAACAGCTGGCTAGCGCCAACAGCGCCTTGCAGGAGACGCGCACGCAGCAGGATAACAGCGCTAAAGAGCTGGAAACCCTGCGCGATAAAGTCGCCACCATCTCTGGAAACGACACGCGTACCTGGCTGCTGGCGCAGGCGGATTACCTCGTCAAACTGGCGGGCCGCAAACTGTGGAGCGATCAGGATGTCACCACTGCAGCAGCGTTACTGAAAAGTGCCGATACCAGCCTGGCAGACATGAACGATCCAAGCGTAATGAACGTGCGTCGCGCCCTAACGCAGGACATCAGTTCACTCTCCGCCGTCAGCCAGATTGATTATGACGGCACCATCCTCAAGCTCAATCAGCTGTCGAACGGCGTCGATAATCTGCGTCTGGCTGACAACGACAGCGATGATTCACCTATGGACGCCGATGGCGGTGAGCTCTCCAGTTCGCTGCACGAGTGGCGTCAAAATCTGGTGAAAAGCTGGCACAACTTTATGGATGATTTCATCACCATCCGCCGCCGCGATAACACCGCACAGCCGCTGCTGGCTCCGAATCAGGACGTCTACCTGCGCGAAAACATTCGTTCGCGCCTGCTGATTGCCGCCCAGGCCGTACCGCGTCATCAGGATGAGATCTACAAACAGTCTATCGATGCGGTATCAACCTGGGTTCGTGCCTGGTACGACACCAACGATGCCGCCACCAAAGCCTTCCTTGCGCAGCTGGATGAACTGAGCCAGCAAAGCATTTCGATGGATGTGCCGGATACGCTGGAAAGCCAGCCGCTGCTGGAAAAACTGATGCAAACTCGCGTGCGTAATTTGCTGGCTCAGCCATCGGTTGCTGCTGATCAACAGGGAGGCTAACCATGCTGAAAGTATTGGTGCTTTTCCTGCTGCTGATTGCCGGCATTGTGGTTGGACCGATGGTTGCAGGCCATCAGGGCTACGTGCTGATCCAGACCGACAACTGGAACATTGAAACCAGCGTTACCGGCCTGGCAATCATTTTGATTCTCAGCCTGCTGGTGATCTTGTTGGTGGAATGGATTCTGCGTCGCCTGTTCCGCACCGGCGCACGTACACGCGGCTGGTTCACTGGCCGCAAGCGTCGTAGCGCACAGCGCCACACGCAAAGCGCGTTGATGAAACTGGCGGAAGGTGACTTCAAACAGGCTGAAAAACTGCTGTCGAAAAATGCCGATCACGCCGATCAGCCGGTGGCAAACTACTTGCTGGCTGCCGAAGCGGCGCAGCAACGCGGAGACGAAATCCGTGCTAATCAGCACCTGGAGCGCGCTTCTGAGTTGTCAGTGAACGACACGATTCCGGTTGAAATCACGCGCGTACGTCTGCAACTGGCGCGCAACGAAGATCACGCTGCACGTCACGGCGTTGACCGCCTGCTGGAAGTCGCGCCGCGCCATCCGGAAGTGTTGCGTCTGGCAGAACAAGCCTACATTCGTACCGGCGCGTGGGGTGCATTGCTCGACATTCTGCCTGCAATGCAGAAAGTGCAGATCAATGATGAAGCACAGCGCGATGCCTTGCAGCAGCAAGCCTGGCTGGGCCTGATGAACCAGGCGATGGCCGATCAAGGCAGCGACGGTTTGAAAAAATGGTGGCAGAACCAGAGCCGCAAAACGCGTCAGGAAACCGCCTTGCAGGTGGCGATGGCAGAACATCTGATTGAGTGTGACGATCCGGACACCGCGCAGAGCATCGTGCTGGAAGGTCTGAAGCGTCAATATGACGATCGTCTGGTGTTGCTGATGCCGCGCATCAAAAGTGGCGATCCGCAATCTCTGGAGAAAGCATTGCGTCAGCAGATTAAACAGCATGGCGCCACGCCCCTGCTGCACAGCACGCTGGGACAGATGCTCATGCGTCATGGAGAATGGCAGCAGGCGGCAGAAGCGTTTCAGCAAGCGCTGGCTCAGCGTCCTGATGCGTTTGATTATGCCTGGCTGGCCGATGTTTACGACCGCCTGCATCGCCCGGAAGACGCCGCCAAAATGCGTCGCGAAGGCCTGCTACTTACGCTGAAGAACAATCCAAGCGCTTGATTTTACGATTGTTACTTTTGTGCACGCCGGGCTGGTCCCGGCTTTTTTTTGCCTGTCATAAACTGCAGACAAAAAAACACCTGCCATAAGCAGGTGTAAGATCAGGTCGTTCAGACAACTGATGGCATCCGACTCAACGTAATGTCCTTCTTACTGCAGTAAAGCGTGCGCAATTACTGCCAGGCTGGACAACGGATGCCGTAAGGGGCTCTGCATCATTCCCAGGTTTATGTAGCATCAGCAAACATAAGAGGTGGAATGAGCATCTACAGGGAGATTATTGCACAAGACGTGCCAAAGTTGCAGTTATCGCAATAAGTTATTTTCTATCAACAGGATACAACCCACCACACGATCCACGTGTTAGCCGCTGTCGGTAAATCGCGACACATAGCCCAAAAGCTGTCTCCGTAAAACGACAAGCTATGCAAGGAATTGTCATGCCATTATAAATCAGTGAGTTATATGTATCTGAATAGCGACAATGTGCAGAATTACGTTTTAAGGGAAATGATGGGATGAGTGGCGAACGCGGAAGGTGGGTACAAACGAAAAAAGCCTGCTTTTTCAAGCAGGCTTTTCGAATATGGTCGGCGAGAGAGGATTCGAACCTCCGACCCACTGGTCCCAAACCAGTTGCG
>NZ_DALYOQ010000026.1:0-3326 GCF_031974595.1 Pantoea sp. CTOTU46764
TTCAACCGATCATTTCGGGCTTAACTGATCGGCATTACGCCATTTATGGCGACCTTATAAAATCCCGCACAATTCCGTAGGGTCGCCATTTATGGTGACCTTATAAAATCCCGCACAATTCCACAAGGTCGCCATAAATGGCGACCCTACGTTATATGCATTATTTAAATTTTGATTGCGTTATTTGATCTTAAGAATTACACGCCGCTTTTTTATATTCGTCAATTGCCCGCAGCACCGTCGCTAGCCTATTGTTGCGCTTAATTAAATCCATAGCTTAATAATGGCAACGCATTGCCGGATATAGCATAACCGCGCTATTTACTTGTTTTAACCCCGCTGATTATCATCGCTTTCAATCCGTTATTCATTCCACGGCCTGCTGACTTATTCAGTGCAGGCTTACCCTTCGCTGTGCAGTAAAAGTGAAATCAGCTATGACGCAAAACAGTGACGAGATTATTAACCGCGCGGCGGTATTAAATAGCGATGAACAAGCCATCGCCGCCGCACGCCATTTGGCCGAGCAGGCGAAAGGCGGCGCAGTCGAGCGCGATCAGCAACGCATCTATCCTATCGCGCTGCTCAACCAGTTCACCGCGTTGGGCCTTGGCAGCATCAGTGTGCCACGCGAATTTGGCGGCGCAGGTTTGTCGTACCAAACCCTGGCCGAGGTGTTTCGTCTGATCTCCGCCAGCGATCCCTCGCTGGGGCAAATCCCGCAAAACCACTTTGGTCTGATTCAGTTCATCCTTGGCGAAGGTTCGGCGGCGCAGCAGCAGCAACTGTTGAGCGCGGTGGTGCAGGGCAAACGACTGGGCAACGGCGGGCCGGAGAAAAACACCAAACACACGCGCGATGTGCAGGCGCAGCTGGTGACAACGTCACAGGGCTTAACGCTTACCGGCGAGAAGTTCTACTCCACTGGCGCGTTGTTCGCCGATATTCTGGTTACCACCGCGATGCACGATCAGCAGCCGAAGATGGCCTTTATTCCGCTGCCAGCATCGGGCGTGGAGATTGTTGATGACTGGTCCGGTATCGGCCAGCGCACCACCGCCAGCGGCACGGTGAAGCTGCAACAAGTTGCGGTAGATCCGGCGTTATTGATGCCGCTGCCCGCAGCGGAAAAACCGACGCTGCGCGGTGCGGTTTCCCAACTGATTCAGGCGGCGATTGATGCAGGCATTGCGCAAGGCGCGCTGGATGAGGCGCTGGAGTTTGTGCGCAGCAGCTCGCGACCTTGGGTCGATGCCAATGTCAGCCGCAATGCCGACGATCCTTACATCCTCGCCGATGTTGGCCGCATCAGCACCGAACTGAGCGCCGCCAACGCACTGCTGACGCAGGCCGCCCGCGTGCTAGACAGCATAGATCAACAGGCGCTGACCGCTGAAAACTGCGCGTTCGCTTCAATTGCGGTAGCGGAAGCTAAAGTGCTTACCACCGAAGTAGCGCTGCGTGCCAGCGAAAAACTGCTGGAATGGGGCGGCAGTCGCGGCACTTTGCTGCGCCACGGACTCGATCGTCACTGGCGCAATGCGCGCACTCACACTTTGCACGATCCGGTGCGCTGGAAAACCCACGCCATCGGCAACTATTACCTCAATGATGCGCTGCCTGCGCGTCATGCGTGGATTTAAGGAGCAACCATGACGCAGGTATCGCCTAAACAGCGCGCATCGCGCATCACCCACGCCCAACAGGCCTTGCAAGTCGCGCAGGAGCTGGCGGAACGTTTTCGTGCCGGTTCAGCCCAGCGCGACCGCGAACGTGAACTGCCGCACGCTGAATTGCAGCAGCTGTTTCAATTCGGGCTCGGTGCCATCACCGTGCCGCGTGACTTTGGCGGCATTGAGATTTCAACCGCCGAACTGGCCGGGATTTTAGTGATATTGAGCGCCGCCGACGGATCGATTGGTCAGGTGCCGCAGAACCATTTTTATGCGCTGGAAGTGCTGCGCATCAACGGTAGCCAGGCGCAGAAACAGCGGCTCTACGCCGAAGTGCTGGCAGGGGTGCATCACGGTAATGCGCTGGCGGAATTCAGTTCTCCTGCCGCGCATCAACGTTCTACGGCGGTTTCGCAACAGGCCGAAGGATTGCGCCTCAACGGCAACAAGTTTTACTGCACCGGCGCGCTGTATGCCGACCGTATTCCGACGCTGGCGATTGCCGATGACGGCAAAGAGCAACTGGTGTTTGTGCCGCGCCATCAGTCCGGCGTCAACGTGATTGATGACTGGAGCGGCTTTGGTCAGCGCACCACCGGCAGCGGCAGCGTGCAGTTCCGCGATGTGGCGATTGCGCCGGAAGATGTGGTGCCATTCCAGACCGCGTTTGAGCGTCCGAGCACCGTTGGGCCATTCGCGCAGATTATGCATGCGGCTATCGATCAGGGCATCGCGCGGGCGGCGTTTGAAGACATGCTCGATTTCCTGCGTCTGCGCGCGCGTCCGTGGCCGGACAGCGGCGTGGATCGTGCCAGCGACGATCCGCTGACGCTCGATCGTACCGGTCGTCTGGCCGCACGACTAAGTGCGGGCGATGCACTGCTGGCGATTGCCGGTGATGCGGTTGACGTCGCGCAGCGCGATCCCAGTGCCGAAAACGTGGCGCTGGCGTCGGTGGAAGTCGCCAAAGCGCGCGCCTGGACCACGGAAGTGTCGCTGGAGGCCAGCAATCTGCTGTTTGAACTCGGCGGATCGCGATCCAGCCTGCGTGAGCACAACTTCGACCGTCACTGGCGCAATGCGCGCACCCACACCTTGCACGATCCGGTGCGCTGGAAATATCCGACAATCGGCAACTATCTGCTGAATGGCGTGTTGCCGCCGCGTCGGGGGACGATATGAGTCAAAAACAGATTCTGCTTAACGCCTTCAATATGAACTGCGTTGGGCACATTCATCACGGCATGTGGACGCATCCGCAGGATCGTTCTGTTGATTTCAACTCGCTGGATTACTGGCTGGATCTGGCGCGCTTGCTGGAGCGCGGACTGTTTGATGGGCTGTTTATCGCCGATATTCTCGGCGTGTATGACGTCTATCAGCAAGGTATTGGCCTGACTGCTAAAGAGTCGATTCAGCTGCCGGTCAACGACCCGCTGATGCTGATTTCCGGCATGGCCAGCGTGACGCAGCATCTGGGCTTTGGTGTGACCGCCAACCTGAGTTATGAAGCGCCGTATCCGTTCGCGCGCCGCCTCTCCACGCTCGATCACCTGACCAAAGGGCGCATCGGCTGGAACATCGTCACCGGTTATCTCGATAGCGCCGCGCGTGCCATGGGCCAGCAACAGCTGCTGGCCCACGACCGCCGCT
>NZ_DALYOQ010000026.1:3361-5569 GCF_031974595.1 Pantoea sp. CTOTU46764
ACGATCAGGCCGATGAGTTTCTCGATGTCACCTACAAGTTATGGGAAGGCAGTTGGCAGGATGATGCGCTGGTGCAGGATAAAGCCCATCGGCGCTACGCCGATGCCAGCAAAATCCATCAAATCAATCATCAGGGCGAGTTTTATCAGGTGCAGGGTTATCACCTGAGCAGCCCGTCACCGCAGCGCACGCCGCTGCTATTTCAGGCCGGTTCCTCGGCGCGCGGCGTGCAGTTCGCCGGACGTCACGCCGAGTGCAGCTTTGTCAATGCCGCGTCACCCGCCGCGATGCGCGAGCAATCGACGCGCTTGCGCCAGGCGGCGGTGGAGGCCGGACGCCATCCTGACGATCTGCGCATCTTTATGGGTGTCAGCGTGATTGTCGCGCCCACCGAACGCGAAGCGCATGAGAAGCATCAAAACTACCTCGATTATGCCAGCCCGGAAGCGGGTATCGCGCACTTCTCCAGCTCGATTGGCCTGGATCTGGCGGCGTTCGAACTTGATGAGCCGATTCAGACCGGCGACACGCGCGCCATTGAATCAGTGAGCAAAGCTTTCAGCGGCTGGACGCGCCGCCGTTTGCTGGAGCAGCACGCGATGGGCAGCCGCTATCCGCTGATCGTCGGCAATCCGAGCCAGGTCGCGGATGCATTGATTACGTGGATCGATGAAGGCGATATCGACGGCTTTAACCTGACGCGCATCCTCAATCCGCAGAGCTACCGCGATTTTATCGATCTGGTGGTGCCGGAATTACAGCAGCGCGGCCGCTTCAAGACCGCGTATCAACCCGGTTCGCTACGCCAGAAAATTTTTCAACAGCAGGACCGCTTGCCTGATCGCCATCCGGCGGCGCGCTGGCGCGACGGCGTTAACCTTCGTTAATTTAACCTCAGGGATCTGATATGAACATTGCACGTCATTTTGCACTGGCTGCCAGCGTCGCACTGCTGGCGTTTAGCGCCGTCGCCGCCGAAAACTACAGCGGCCCGCTGAAAGTCGGTACCACCGCCGCCTTTGCACCGCCGCTGGAAACCGCAGTTGCCGAGGCGAAGAAACAAGGCTTGAACGTCGAGCTGGTGGAGTTCACCGACTGGACCGCGCCGAACGTTAGTGTGGAAAACGGCGATATCGACGTGAACCTGTTCCAGCACAAGCCGTTCCTTGAAAACGCCAATCAGCAGGGCGGATTCCATCTGGTGCCGTTCGCGCCAGCGATCATCAATAACATCGGCCTCTATTCGAAAAAACATACCGCGATTGACCAGATTCCTGATGGCGGCACGGTGGCGATTGCCAACGATCCAATCAACGGTGCGCGCGGCCTGCTGCTGCTGCAAAAAGCCAAACTGATTACCTTAAAACCAGGTGCGGGCCTCAAGTCTACTGTGGATGACATTGTCAGCAATCCGAAGCATCTGAAGATTATCGAAGTGGAAGCGGTGCAGCTGTCGCGTTCGCTGGATGAAGTCGATTTAGCGCAGGGTTATCCGCACTATCTGCGCCTGTCGAAGACCATCGATCCGAACAATGCGCTGCTTTTCGATGGACTGGAGCATCCGGAATACGTGATTCAGTTCGTGATCCGCGACGGTCATCAGAACGATCCACGCCTGGCGAAGTTCGTTGATATCTACCAGCATTCGCCGGTGGTGCGCGCCAAACTTGATGACTTCTACGGCAAGCTGTATCAGCCGGGCTGGAGCCAGTAAGTATGGTGAGCCTGACGCTACCTGGCGAGCGCGATGCGTTGCTGTCACCGACGGCTGAGACGGCGGGGAAAATCCACGTGCAGATTCGTGGCCTGAGTAAGCGCTATCCCGGCCAAACTCAGGACGCGCTGAAGGAGGTCGATTTGCAGGTTAAGCGCGGCGAGATTTTCGGCATTATTGGGCGCAGCGGCGCGGGTAAATCGACGCTGATTCGCTGCCTTAATCGGCTGGAAAATCCTACTCGCGGTCAGGTGGTGATTGACGGGATTGATCTCGGCACGCTGAGCGATCGTCAGCTGGTAGATTGGCGACGCGGTACCGGCATGATTTTTCAGCACTTCAATTTGCTGTCGGCAAAAACGGTGCGGGAAAACATCGAGCTGCCGATGAAAGTGGCGGGCGTGCCTGCGGCGGAGCGGCGGCGCAAAGTGGATGAACTGCTGGCGTTGGTGGGCCTTGAGCAGCGCCAGCACGCGTGGCCTGCGCAGCTATCC
>NZ_DALYOQ010000026.1:5579-50859 GCF_031974595.1 Pantoea sp. CTOTU46764
GCGGGCAGAAACAGCGCGTTGGCATTGCGCGCGCGCTGGTGCACGATCCTGAGCTGCTGCTGTGTGATGAAGCCACCTCGGCGCTCGATCCGGAAACCACGCGTTCGATTCTGGCGCTGCTGAAAAAGATTAATCAACAGCGGCACATCACTATCGTGCTGATCACCCATGAAATGGATGTGGTGCACGACCTCTGTCATCAGGTGGCGGTGATTGATCAGGGCGAAATCATTGAGCGCGGACCGGTGTGGCAGGTGTATAGCGATCCACAGCAAGAGACCACGCGCCAGCTGCTCAATCCGCAGTTCAGCGCCTTGCCGGAAGCCATTCAACCGCTCTTGACGCCGACGCGTCTGCATGGCGATTCACGCTTGCTGGTGCGTTTGCGTTACACCGGACAAGGCGCACAGCCGGATTTGGCGGCGCTGAATGCGCGGCTTGGCGGGGAGCTGACGCTAATTTTTAGCGCGGTGGAGTGGGTGGATAGCAAACCGACCGGGCAAATGTTGCTGCTGCTCGATGCACAGCATGACGCGGACGCCGCGCGGACGCGGTTAACCCCGATTACGGACCAACTGGAGATTCCGGGCTATGTCACTGGCTATTGATCGTTTATGGATTGGACTGCTGGATACGCTGCTGATGGTCGGCGTGTCGTCGCTGCTGGCGCTGGCGCTGGGATTACCGATGGCGGTGATTCTGGTGGTAACCGGACGCGGCGATCTGTTCCCGAGCCCGCTGCTGAATCGCGTGCTGGGTTGGGTGGTGAACCTGTTCCGCTCGATCCCGTTTTTGATTCTGATGGTGGCGCTGATTCCGTTTACCCGCTGGATCGTCGGCACCACCTACGGCGTGTGGGCGGCAGTGGTGCCGCTGACATTGGCGGCGACGCCGTTCTTTGCGCGCATCGCCGAAGTGAGCCTGCGCGAAGTGGATAAAGGGCTGACCGAAGCGGCGCAGGCGATGGGCTTCCATCGCTGGCATATTATCTGGCATGTGCTGCTGCCTGAAGCGCGGCCCGGCATTATCAGCGGGTTTACCATTACGCTGGTGACGATGATTAATGCCTCGGCAATGGCGGGCGCGATTGGCGCGGGTGGGTTGGGGGATTTGGCCTATCGCTATGGTTATCAGCGTTTTGATATGCAGGTGATGCTGACGGTGATTGTGGTGCTGGTGGCGTTGGTGACGATGCTGCAGTTTTTTGGCGACAGGTTGTCGCGCAGGTTGAATCATCGTTAGGTGCGGTGTTTGGCCAGGTCGCCATGAATGGCGACCCTACGGCGAGTTATATGCATGACGGTGATGTGGTGTTTTCGTAGGGTGCGCATTTATGCGCACCGTTTAAATGGCCGCGATTTACCTAATCTGTAATCCTTCCAACGCTGCCAGCAGCGCATCCACTTTCGGTAGCAGCTGCTTGCGGCGCGGCCAAATCAGCGTTAAGGCTAAACCGTCCGGCTGCTGCTCGGGCAAAATAATCTCCAGCTCGCCGCGCGCCAGCGGCTCCCGCACCAGCCACGATGGCATCTGTGCCACGCCCAATCCGGCACACAGCGCCTGCATCTGCGCATCCACATCACCCAACGCCATGCGGTGTGGCAGGTTGCGCCAGTGCGGATAGCCATCTTCCGTAGTGAACAGCCACGGCTTGGTGCTGCCATCGACGCGTTCATACATGATCGCCTGATGCTGCAACAATTCGGCTTCGCTGTTGGGTCGCCCCACGCGCGCCAGATAATCCGGTGCCGCGCAAAACACCATGCGTTCGCGGCCCATCTGACGACAGCCCAGCGAGGCGGGCAGATCCGGCGAGCCACCAATGCGCACCGCAACATCAATCCCTTCATCAAACAGATCAATAAAGCGATCCGAGAACGTCAGATTGAGCTCTACATCCGGATGCTGGCGGCAAAACGGAATCAGCAGCGGCATCACGCCAAGACGTCCATAGGTGTTTGGCACCGCCAAGCGTAAGCGCCCGGAAGGAATGGTGCGCTGCGCCGCCAGCACCGCTTCGGCTTCTGCCAGTTCCTCCATAATGCGCAAACAGGTTTGGTAATAGGCGTTGCCTGCATCGGTGAGTTTCAGGCTGCGGGTGGTGCGCTCCAGCAGCCGTGAACCGAGACGGGTTTCCAGCCGCGTGACGCTTTTGCTCACTGCCGAACCGGTGAGATGCAAGCGCTCAGCAGCGGCGGCAAAGCTGCCGCTCTCGACGCTGGCAACAAAGGGAACGATATCTTTCAGGCGCTGATCGTGCATGTATTCGTGAACTCAGGTTGTGAATGCCGTGAATTAATGCCAGGGATGGGAATTAAATTCTCTATTAAACTCATCATTACTGAAACTGAGGAGAATTGAAATGCAAAAGCAGGCATTGATTGTTGGCATTAGCGGCGTAATTGGACGTGCGCTAGCAGAAAAATTACAGCGCGAAGGTTGGCAGGTGAGCGGTTTATCACGCGGACGTGGCGCGGTGCCGGAAGGTTGCCGCAGCCTGACCGCCGATCTGACGGATGCCGACGCAGTGCGGGCTGCGCTGGCTGAAGAGAAGCCGGATGCGTTGTTCTTTAGCGTCTGGTCGCGCCAGGAAAATGAGAAAGAGAATATCCGCGTTAATGGCGCGATGGTGCGTAACGTGGTTGAAGCGCTGGGCGAGCGTCTGAATGGCGCGCATGTGGCGCTGGTGACCGGCCTGAAACATTATCTCGGCCCATTTGAAGCCTATGGCAAAGGCGCAGTGCCGGTGACGCCATTCCGCGAAGAGCAGGGACGTCAGCCGGTCGATAACTTCTATTACGCGCAAGAAGACGAAGTGTTTGTCGGTGCCGAGAAATATGGCTATCGCTGGAGCGTGCATCGTCCGCATTCGATCGTTGGATTTGCACTGGGTAACGCGATGAATATGGGCCAGACGCTGGCGGTGTATGCCACGCTGTGCCGCGAGCAAGGTTTGCCGTTTATTTTCCCAGGTTCGCCCGAGCAGTGGAATGGTGTGTCCGATGTCACCGATGCCGGTTTACTGGCGGAACAGTTGCTGTGGGCCGCGACTGCGGCAGAAGCGGCCAATCAGGACTTCAACGCGGTGAACGGCGATGTGTTCCGCTGGAACTGGCTGTGGCCACGTCTGGCGGCCTATTTTGGCGTGGAAGCAGCAGCGTATCCGGCGCAGATGATGCCGCTGGAAGGTCGCATGCAGGATGCTGCCGAAGCGTGGCGCGAGGTGGCGGCGCGTTATCAGTTGCGTGAAGCGGACATCACCAAACTGGCCTCCTGGTGGCACACCGACGCAGATTTGGGCCGTCCGATGGAAGCGTTCACCGACATGAGCAAGAGCCGCAAAGCGGGCTTCACCGGCTATCGTTCAACGCTGGATTCATTTACTCAGCTGTTTGATCGGTTGAAAGCGGAGAAGGTGATTCCGCAGTAACGTTATGTTGATAGAAAAGGGCGGCTTGCTGGGCCTAATGCACGCCAGTAAAGCGTGAAATGGTCGCCATGAATGGCGACCCTGCAAAGGTTTGGCGCGTTTTTCGTAGGGTGCGCATTCATGCGCACCTATATACATAAAATCAGGCATTGAGCGCAAAACCTGCATTAAACGCGTTGAGGTGAAAAATATAAATCACCTAAGTCACATCCTGCCTATGATTAGTTTTATATTCCTGTAAGTAATTAATGATTTTTTATTCATTAACATGCTCATTCAACTGATTTTATTCCTATCTTCACGATCCTCACTTTTGCAGTTTAAGTTGTACAATATAAATCACCTTGTACATATTAAATTCATAGCCTGCTATTTATTATGATCGCCGAATAAATTATTTTTCCAATTAAATGTTCAGGGAAAATAATGCAGTCTATATTGATCCTACGCATTTCTTAAATTCGAGGCTGGTATGTTTCTTAACTACTTTGCGCTTGGGGTTTTAGTTTTTGTTTTTCTTGTCATCTTTTACGGGATAATTGTGCTGCACGATATCCCCTATCTCATTGCAAAATCACGTAATCATCCGCACGCAGATGCAATACACGTCGCCGGCTGGGTAAGCCTGTTTACACTCCACGTCTTATGGCCCTTTTTATGGATTTGGGCCACGCTTTACCGGCCAGATCGGGGCTGGGGAATGAAAGGTAGGAACGCGTCACTGGAACAACGCATAACGGCGTTGGAACAAAAGGTGACGGCAGACCGGGATTCTCCGAAGGGGTGACATATGGACTTACTGATTATATTGACTTATGTCGCCCTGGCATGGGCCGTTTTCAAAATATTCAGAATACCGGTAAATAAATGGACAGTCCCAACAGCAGCATTAGGCGGTATTGTGCTGGTCAGCGGCCTGATATTGTTAATGAATTATAATCATCCCTATACTTCGCTGGCACAAAAAGCCGTTATCGCCATCCCTGTGACACCGCAAGTGACCGGTATTGTCACCGAAGTCACTGACAAACAAAATATGCGGATTAAGAAAGGGGATATGCTTTTCCGCTTAGATCAAACCTTGTTTAAGGCGCGCGTCGACAGGTTAAATGCTGACCTCGTCACCGCCATCCATAATATTCAGGTGTTACGTGGGCAATTAGAGGAATCCCTGGCGAATACCTCAAATGTGAGTGCGGAAAGAGACCGGCTATACAAAAACTATCAGCGTTATCTTTCCGGCAGTAAAGCCCGCGTAAATCCCTTTTCTGAACAAGATATTGATGATGCCAGGCAAAACTATCTCGCACAGGATGCGTTGGTAAAAGGATCGGTTGCTGAACAACGGCAGATAAAAAGCCAGCTGGATAGCATGGTCGGCGGCGAGCAATCACAGATTGTCAGCCTCAGAGCTCAGTTAGCGGAGGCGCAATATAACCTTGATCAAACAATTATTCGTGCGCCGAGTGATGGATACGTCACGCAGGTATTAATTCGTCCCGGTTCTTTCGCATCTTCATTACCACTGCGGCCGGTGATGATTTTTATACCTGAACAGAAGCGTCAGGTTATTGCGCAATTCCGACAAAATTCATTGTTGCGTTTAACGCCCGGTGATGAAGCGGAAGTGGTATTTAATGCGCTACCGGGGCAAGTATTCAGCGCGAAACTGCTGAGAATTATTCCGGTGGTGTCGGGCGGTACATATCAGGCTCAGGGAACCTTGCAATCTTTGACGATTGATCCCGGTTCGGATGGCGTGCTGGCAGTGGTTGAATTAGATCCTGATGCGGCAGTCGATGCATTGCCGGATGGTATTTTTGCGCAGGTTGCTGTTTATTCCGATCACTTTTCGCATGTTTCAGTTATGCGCAAGGTTTTGCTGCGCATGACCAGCTGGGTTCATTATTTGTACCTTGACCATTAATAAAACAGAGATGATTTAATGTTTTTCAGTTAAGCATGAATCGGTCGCCATGAATGGCGACACTACGTTAAGGTTATTGCATTTGAAAAGCACTGCCCCAGCATAAGTCATATTCATGCTGAGGCAGTTTTTAAATTACTTTTTCTTGTAGACGATTGCAGTACCATAAATTTTGTTATTGGTATTCGCGGACGTCACGATATAGATGTCGCCGCCTTTTTCATCTGCCAGTTTGGACAGCTCTTCTTTTGCACTGGCGGCATCCGTTTCGCCTGATGTGGAAATATTGCCGACCTCGACATACTGATCTTTTACTTTTTCAAACTCGACCTTGGTCATCAGTTGCGCGGCAAATGAGCTGAATGATAAAGCGCTTACAACTAAGCCTAAAATTAACTTTTTCATACTGTTCCTTGGGTTAGAGAAAAAGATGAGTTGCTATTATTGTATAGTTTAGAAGCGAAACATTTACAACCTGAAGCAAGTCATTACGTTTTTATAGGCTTATGAATCGAAAGTCACCAAACGTTTCCCCACCAGCACGGTTAACGCCACTATCGTTACTATTGCTGCCAGATGCATGACAAAATCCAGCGGATGCAAATGCACCGGATGGCAAAACGCCAGCAGCGTCACTGCCATGCAGGAAACGCCCAAGCCCGCCATCGCCAAACTGCGCACTGGATGCAGTGCGCGAGTGCGGCGCAGGCTGGCGATCATCAGCGCCATCATCGGTGTGCTCACCACCAACAGAAAGGTAAAGCAGCGCGCGCTGTCGTTGTCATGTTCGATCGGCACCTCACCGGGAATCTGGCTGATGCTCATACCGAGCCACAACAAGCCAATCGGCAGCAGCGCTTTCCAGCTGATACTGCGGCGTCCGGCGATGCTCATATTGAAGGCGCTACGAATCGCCAGCGTGCCGAGGATAAACGCCAGCACCAGTTGAAAGATTGCCTGCAACGCGCCGGGCTGCGCCCAGTCGGTGAAACTGCGCTGCACCAAAAAGCTGGCGGCGATGCCACAAGGTAACGCCAGCAGCAGCCAGGTGAAGACACGCCTGCCAGTGGATCGCAGCGGTTTAACGGGCTGCATCTCGCGCCCGAGTTTTTCAATTAACAGGTCATGATCGGTCATGATTGGCTCCAAAACGGCGCAGATTCGTCAGCGCGCGGTGCAACAGCGATTTCACCGCTGCAACACTCAGATTGTTATGCGCGGCGGCTTCCGTCAGGCTCATTTCGCGCAGATGCACATGTTCGACAATGTCGCGCTGACGCGAGGGCAGCTGGCGCAGGTAGCCAGCCAGCTCTTCCTGCGTCTCCTGCTGCGGGGCGTCGGGCGGACTGGCCACTTCCGGCATCGCGTCGTCGTTAATTTCCCACTGCTGATGACGGCCACGTCGCCGCAGCGCATCAATCGCGCGCGCCGAAATAATCGCCATCAGCCAGGGTAAAAAAGGGTAGGCAGGATCATAGGTGTGACGCACCCGATGCACCGTGAGTAGCACATCCTGAATCACATCTTCTACCAGTGCGTTATCGGTAATTTGTTTGCGTGTTTGCGCACGAATCACTGGCACCAGCGCTTTCAGCAGTCGGGTGTAGGCGAGCTGATCGCCCGCCTGCGCCTGTTCCATTAGCGCGGGCCAACTTTCGCGCGCGCTATCGCTTGTTTGCATAATCCGCCTTGTTGTTCTTACGCCTTCTTGCTCGCCTGGTTCAGCGCGTTCACCACAATATTCGGTGTCAGCACCTGCGGCAGCACTTTCGGCGGTCCGCCGTCGGCAGGGTAAACCAGATACATCGGTAATCCGCCCTGACCGAACTCGCTCATGGTGTCATCCACGTCCGGATTAAATTTAGTGGAATCTGCCACCATGTACAGCGTGCCGGTTTTGGCGATGGCCTCTTTCACGGCCTGGGTTGAAAGCGAGGTTTTCTCATTCACCTGACAGGTGATGCACCAGGACGCGGTGAAATCGACAAAGATCGCTTTACCGTGACCGCGCTGCGCTTCAACCGCTTGCGGCGTCCATTTGGCTTTGGTCACTTCCGCCGTCAGCTGATCGCCTGCCAGACCTGCGCCGGGTTTGATAAGGCCAGGAAGCGGGGCAATGACGGCGATGATCAGCACCGCCGTAACGGCATACAGCACCTTGTGACTTTTACCGGCAAAGTGGCGATGTTGCGCCATGCCATACAGCCAGCCGGCGAAGGCCACTACCACCGAGGCGGCCAGCAACGTTGCCAGCGCCGCGCTTCCCGCTTGCTGCGCCAGCACCCAAACCAGCCAGGCGTAAGCACCAAACATCGGGAACGCCAGGCCGCGTTTTAACACATCCATCCATGCGCCGGGACGCGGCAGGAATTTAGCCAGCGCCGGGAACAGCGATACCAGCGTGAAGGGTGCGGCGAAGCCGATGGCTAGCGCAAAGAAGATCACTAAGGCGACGGCGGGCGGCTGCACCAATGCATAACCGATGGCGCTCGCCATAAAGGGTGCGGCGCACGGCGTGGCGACGATAATCGCCAGCGCACCGGTTAAGGCGGAACGCGTAAACGCACCACGGCCGATGTCAACCGATCCGACGCGTTGTACCGATAAGCCCACTTCAAATACACCGAGCAGATTGAGCGCAGCGGCGAGGATCACCAGCGACAGCAAGGCGATCACCAGCGGTGATTGCAGCTGGAAACCCCAGCCAACCGCCGCACCACCGGCGCGTGCCGCCAGCAGGATGCCCGCCAGCGCCATCATGGTCACCACAACGCCAAGTAAAAAGCCCATCCCTTCACGACGCGCACTGGCGGCGTTATTGGTATGGCGCAACAGGCCGAGCGCTTTCAGCGAGATCACCGGAAACACGCAGGGCATTAAGTTCAGAATGATGCCGCCGATGAAGGCGGCCAGCATGGCGGTTAACATCGCTGGCCTCTTTGCTTAGTTAGTTTGCGGGTGAGAAGCGTCGTATTGCTTAACGGCGGCCATCGCTTTTTCAATGTGCGTGTCGGGGTTTCTGTCAGTGTAACTCAGCAGAATGTTGCCATCGGGCGCGATCACGTAAGAGGTGCGATCGGACAGCGTTTTGCCTTTCATCTGCATGGTGGTTTGATACTGTGCCGCCACTTTCGCGCCTGGATCGGCGGCGACGGTGAATTTATCGCGGCACTCCAGTTTGGAGAAATCACTGACCTGATCGGTATTACCAGCTGTTACCCCCACCACCGTTGCGCCCATTTTGGCGAAGCTATCGGTGGCTTCAGCGAAATCGTGCGCTTCAATGGTGCAGCCTGCGCTGAACGCCGCCGGGAAGAAATAGAGCACCACCGGGCCTTTCTTTAAGGCGTTTTGCAGTGAAAAGGTCAACGGCTTACCAGCTAACGCGCCCTGCAGTTCGAAGTTCGGTGCTTTCGCGCCCACCGGCAATGCGGCACCGGCGTTAAAGGCGGACAGACCCAATGCGGCGGTCATGGTCAGGGTACAAACGAGGGATTTGATGCGTTTCATTTTCTGCTCCTGCGATGAATGGGAGTTCCGATTTGGATGTCTCAGTAATTCAGTTCGCTGAAGCAGGGAGGAAAGTTTCGGTGAGGTGGAAAATTATTTTTGCAGGCGTGCCAACATGCGCAAGCTGTTTTCAAACAGGTGTTCAGCGATACGTTCAGGAAAACCCGGCGGCAATGTTTTGCTTACACGCTCAATCGCGGCTCCCATTTCAGCAATAAAGAAATCGATGATCGCGATCATACTATTCTGATCAAAATTAACCTGCTTTGCCGTGGCTAAAAAATGACGAGGGAAAATTTTATCAATTTGATTTTTTCTGCCTTTACTGGCTTTCAAGCTCATGGCCAGTTTCAGGTCGCGAATATTCAGGCCATTTCCGCCCATGGAGGTGAAGACAGAAATGATGTCGTAGAAAGGCGTGAGCCGATAACTTCCGCCGCGTTCGATAAAGACCGAGAAATTTTTGGCATGGCCGTCGGTTGCGCCAATCAACCACTGGAATACCTGAAATTTCATAAACGCATAGCGATCTTCTAACGCATTACTGGAGCCCATCAGGAACTGCATAATGTCGGCGATGCCGGGTCCACCGTCAGATTCATATTTGAGTGCTGATGGTAAGCCGAATGCCTGACACATGTCTTCCTGAGGCAAACGCAGCAAGTGTGTTTGTTGGTGGTTCCAGCGCCGGTCAAAGCGTTGCACGGCCAAAGCCTTCATCTTGCCAGCGTGAATGATGCTGGCATCGGGCACAGCAAATCCCAACGCTCTTGCCAATGCCAAGCAAAGGTACTCATTCTCGACACTTTCACGCATATCCAAAGTGGCAAAGGGTTGTTTTATTTCACCGATGGGTAATTTAATGATGTGCGATGTTGGCGTTGCACCATGCGGAATGGCCCAGCCAGCGTCCGTTGCCAGCAACGCGGTTTTCTCCTGAGCACCCGCAACGGAGATGCGGAAATCGTGTTCATCACTGATCATGCCTAACGGAATATCCGCCTGATAAGCCGACAGGATACGTTCCAGCTTATGCTCATCCAACCGTTCGAAATTCAATCCTAAATCGGCGGGTGTGCTATCTGTTGGCAATAGCATGACGGCACCGACGCTATCTTTGCCGATCTCACGCAGCAGATCGAAAGGCTGGCGTGATTTCGCCTGATAGCGCGCAACAATGCGATCGCGTACTAATGGGCTGTCAGGCAGTAAATTATCAAAATAGTTGAGCACTGCGGCGGATGAGATCACCGGCAATTGCAATGGCAATGAAAGAGATAGCGGCCTGGCCAGACGATTGTTTAACCAGCTCGGGTCGTATTGGAAAGTATGTGCACCGTTAGTGTTGCGCGTGAGAATGCCTACGCGTTCACCGTTCATCCATGCGATTAATTCCTGCTTCACCAGTCATTCTCCTGACCTGTAATCGCAGAGGGGGCTTTTTCCTGCACGTCCATTTTTAGCTCAAGTGACTGCAAAATTTTGAACAAAGTTGCGAGAGTGGTGAGATCGGGATTGTTTTCAAAGTGAGATATGGTGGATTGCTTGAGGCCGACTTTTTTCGCCAATTCACTTTGCGTCCAGTGGTTTTTTTGACGAATCAGTCTGACGTGATTTGCAAGTTGGCGCGGACTGTAAATCATCGCTTATTCTCATTTGGAGTCGATGTGAAAGCCAGGATTATCCTTTAATGCGGATATTTGTGACGTTATCCCTTAGAGAGGATAATGTCAAATTTATCCTTTGTGGGGGATAAATGCTGCATGACTCAAGGTCGCCATGAATGGCGACCCTACGGGGTTGGCTGAATGCCTTTGCAAAATAAACTCAACGTATGCTGCACAATGATTTCGCGGTGATAAGCGGGATCGTTGGCAAAGCGGGTGAAGGGCACTAGCACCAGGCTGAGAATCGAGGTCATCAGCAGTTGCGGCTCCAGATCGGGGTTGAGTAATCCTTGCTGCTGCCAGCCTTCAATCAGTTTTTTCACCTGATCGCGTTCGCCGTGACCAAAGCGTTTTTTAATGTGCTGCCCTAAACCGCCTTCACCTTGCATCACTTCCTGCATCCACAGCGGTGCGAACCAGTTGTGTGTGGTAACAATATCCGCCACTTCACGGATGAAGGCGCTGAAGGTGGTGACAGGGTCACGCGGATCCTCCATAAAGTGCGCCACCAGGCGCTGGCGTAAGGGCAAAAACCGCTCCTCAATCACGATATCCAGCAGCGATTCACGCGACTGAAAATAGTAATTGAGCATCGCTGGACTGACGCCCGCTTTGCGCGCAATCGCGTTGAGCGAGGTTTCGCCGATGCCGTTTTCGGCATACAGCGCTAAGGTGATGTCGAGCAGTAGTTCGCGCTGCTGCACGTTGATGGCGCCACCGCGTGGTCGGCCAGGACGGCGAGGTTTGGCGGCGTTGGCTATTTCGTCAGCAGGGACTTTTCGTGCGGTCATCTTTACTCGCTCACTTGATTCGTGTCAGACTGCGATCAATATTAATTGGGTATTTAATTAATTTCAATTGGTGTCTGTTATGAAACCCCAAACACTCGCGCCGCAGTCGGGCAGCGGGCAGGAGAATCCTCCTTCCGTCCGCCTGCTGATGAGCGCTTTATTACTGGTGATGCTGCTGGCGGCGCTGGATCAGACCATCGTCTCTACCGCGTTGCCAACCATCGTCGGCGAACTGGGCGGGCTTGATCGCCTGTCGTGGATCGTCACCGCCTATATGCTGGCTTCCACCCTTGTCGTACCGCTGTACGGCAAGTTTGGCGATCTGTTTGGCCGTAAAACCGTGCTGCAAATCTCGGTGATTCTATTCCTGATCGGCTCGGCGCTGTGCGGTCTGGCGCAGAACATGGAGCAGCTGATTTTCACCCGCGCGCTGCAAGGCTTAGGCGGCGGCGGTTTGATGGTGGTGAGCATGGCGGCGGTCGCCGATGTGATTCCACCGCAAGATCGCGGTAAATATCAGGGCCTGTTCGGCGGCGTATTTGGTCTGGCGACTGTGATTGGTCCGCTGCTGGGCGGCTTTATCGTGCAGCATGCATCGTGGCGCTGGATTTTCTACATCAATCTGCCGCTCGGTTTGTTTGCGCTGGTGATCATCAATGCGGTGTTCAAGACCGATAACAAGCGTAAGCCGCATGAAATCGACTATCCGGGCGCGGTGTTTCTTAGCCTGGCGCTGGTGGGCATTACCTTGTTTACCAGCGAAGGCGGCACGTTACGTGAATGGTCCGATCCGCTGCTGTGGTGCATTCTGGCATTTGGTGTGATTGGCGTGATCGGCTTTATTTATGAGGAGCGTCGCGCCTGGGAACCAATTATCCCGCTGTCGCTGTTCCGCAATCGCAGCTTCTCGCTCGCCAGTTTAATGGCGTTTATTGTCGGCATGTCGCTGTTTGGCAGCGTGACGTTTTTACCGCTTTATCTGCAGGTGGTAAAAGGATCCACGCCCACTGAAGCCGGTATGCAACTGCTGCCGCTGATGGGCGGATTGCTGATCACCTCCATCGTCAGCGGACGCATTATTAGCCGCACCGGCAAATATCGGCTGTTCCCGATTTTTGGTACCTTGCTGGCGACCATCGGTATGGCGCTGCTCACCACGCTGACCATCGATGCGCCGCTGTGGCATATCTACCTGTTTGCCTGCGTGCTAGGGATGGGAATGGGCATGGTGATGCAGGTGCTGGTGCTGGCGGTGCAGAACACCGTGACGCCCGATCGCATCGGCGTCGCGACGTCGTCGGTGACGCTGTTCCGCTCGGTGGGGGGGTCGATTGGCGTGGCGCTATTTGGCGCGGTGTTCAGTCAGGTGCTGAAATCGGGTTTAACCACGCTGGTGGAGCAGGGCAAAGAGCTGCCGCGCGCGCTCGATCCGCAAGCGGTGCATCGTTTGCAGCATGATGTACAACAAGCCTATTTGCAGGTGTTTGGCGATGCGGTGCACTCAGCCTTTCAAATGGCGACGGGCGTGATGCTGCTGGCCTTTGTGCTGTCGCTGTTCCTGCCAGAATCACCGCTGCGCAAGAAAGACGCAGCGGCTTAACGCTGTTACACCGCCGCGCGCTGCTGCAAGGTTATTACCGCTTGCGCAGCGTCGCGGCCCAGTTCCGCCAAATCCACTCCGGCTATCACATCCTCCTGCATCAGCACTTTTCCTGCGCAGATTAGCGCTTTTAAACTGGCGCGTCCGCCGCTGGCCACCGGGCCAATGGCGGGATCGTGCAGGCCAAAATAGCGCGGATCGTCAAGGCGATAGACGGCAATATCGGCGGCCATGCCGGGTGCGAGGCGGCCGGTGTTCAAACCCAAGACCTGCGCGCCGCCGGATGTGCCCCAACGCACCACATCTTCGATGCTGGCGGCATCGCCACCGCCTTCAAAGGTGCCACCGGCATAGCGCGGCTGCGCCAGCATGCCTTTGCGTGCGCGCTGAAGCTGCCAGGCGGCATGGGTTTCGCTCTGCATATCCGCCGCTTCATTCGAGGCAGCGCCATCAACGCCAATCGAGATCTTCACGCCCGCGTGCTCCATCGCCACTAAATCGGCAATGCCGCTGCCGAGACGCGCGTTACTTTGCGGGCAGTGCGCGATACCGCTGCCCACTTCACCCAGCATGGCGATCTCCTCCGGCAGCAGTTTCACCAGATGCGCAAACCACACGTCGTCGCCAATCCAGTCATGTTCGGCACAAAACTGCAGCGGCGTCATACCAAACTTCGCGCGAGCGGCGTCAAGGTAATCAACGGTTTCCGACAGATGGCTGTGCAGACGAATGCCAAGTTGACGCGCCAGGCGCGCGCTTTCGCGCAGTTCCTGCGGCGTGGTGGAGTGCAGCGTGGTGGTGGGTGCCATCACGATGCGGCGCATCGCGCTATCCTGCGGTTGGTGATGGCGCGCCACCAGCCGCTCGACATCGGCCATCATGCTGTCAAAGCTCTCCGGGCGTAGCGCGGTGGGCAAGTCGCTCTCTAAGCCGCGACTTTGCGTGGCACCGCCGCGACACAGCACAAAGCGCACGCCTAGCTTGTCGGCTTCATCGAACAGGATTTCTGCGCCATCAAATGGCATATCGGGCCAATAGAGATAATGATGGTCGGCAATGGTGGTGCAGCCAGAACGCACCAGCTCGACCAGGCCAACGCGCGCGGCGATGCGAAACGTCTGTTCATCGAAGGCACCGCGAAAGCGATACGGCGTCGCAGCCAGCCAGCCGCCCAGACTTAGATTGAGCCCTTGCGGCTCCCCTTTGAGCAGCGATTGAAACAGATGATGATGCGTATTGACCCAGCCGGGATAGACCACGCAATCGCGGGCGTCGATCACGGTTTCATCGGCAGCGGCATTGAGCTCGCCCATCTCCTCAATCAGGCCATCGCGGATGCGAATATCGCGCGCGCTGCTGCGCGGTTGCTGTTTGTCGCCGGTCAGGATCGCGGCGCAGTGTTTGATTAACAGTTGGCTCATGAGCAATTCACTCCGCTTTGGCCGCGACAAACTGCGTGCTAAACGCGCTCTGCCAGTCGGTGGACGCTTTGAGCAGACCGGCGTTGACCATAAAGTCACGCGTTGCCTGCCAGCGCTTATCCGTCATCACGCCCAGACCTTGTTTCGCTGCATCACCGCCGTCAATCAGGTGCAGCGCTTTCATTTGCGACACGCCGAAGGCGAGAATTGCGTCGGTCATTTGCGGGTTCTCTTTTTTGATCAGTGCATTACCGGCAGCCGGATTGGCGAGGTAGGATTGCCAGCCTTCCATCGATGCCGCAACAAAACGCTTCATGACGTCCGGCTCTTTTTGCAGTAAATCGTCACGCGTCACCAGAATGCCGCCGTATGCCGGATAGCCATAATCGGCAAACAGATAGAATTTACTGTCCGGCTGCACCTCTTTAATTTGCTGCACTTCGGAGGTGGCGTAAGCTTGCTGCGCGGTATTTTTGTCGGCGAGGAAGGGTTGCATGTTGAAGGTGTAAGGGCGCGCCTGACCATCCTGCAGCTGATATTTGCCTTTCAACCACGGCCACCAGCTGGCTTGTCCGCTGGCCGATACCAGCACGGTTTTCCCTTTCAGCTGATCTAGCGACTGCACATCGCCGTGGGTGACAATGCCTTGTGGATCAAACTGAAACGGCGCGGCGATGGCCTTCAGCGGGAAGTTGCGCTCAACGCCCTGCAGCACTTGCAGATCGTAGCTGACGATGACATCAGCACGATTCGCCAGCAGCAGCGTCATGTTATTCAACTGCGGCCCGCCGGAGCGCACCTCAACATCCAGCCCATATTTTTTATAGATGCCAGTGGCGAGCGCCTGGTAATAGCCGCCTTGTTCAGCCTGTGCGACCCAAGTGGTTTGTAATACCAGTTTGTCGGCGGCGTGCGAAAGGGTTGAGGTGCTCAGCAGAGCAGCGAATAATGAGAAACGGAAACGCGACATTGTCATAAAACCCCCAATAAACGTTGAGTTTGTTGTCGTCATCAGGGGCGTTGCGGCGCATGGCATGCTCACGATGCGTGATTCGCATCGTCCCCTGACGAGGTACAGCTAATGCTGTAGAGCAATGTCCTGCGTGAATCTGCTGTCACGCTGACCGCTTATACTCAATGTGGATTTAGCAAAGCGCATGCCATTAATGTAACACGATGAAAATATTGAGTTTAATCTGAAATGTGATGAGATTTTGCGTCATCCGCTGATCGTTGATGATGCAAGGCGCCCATTTTTGCACCTCCGTTGTGCAGGCATGATGCGCAAGATGGCTTAACTTGTTGATTTTAAGTAGCACCGCGAGCTGGCACAGGCTTTGCTTGACTCAAAATGAGTAGAAGCTGTCAACCGTGGTTTCACCCGGTGGGTCATTGCTCGATCGCCTGCACGTAAAGCAGGCGCGGGGATGACTGCCACACAGCGGGTGGGTCATCCGTTATCGCTCAATAACGAGGTGCACCAATGGAAAAGACCACTTATGACATGCATGAACTGGCAAAAGAATCGCGGATGGGCGCGCGCGGCGTGGAAGCAGCGCGTGATGTGCGCATCATCGATCTCTCCGATTTCGACCAACGTAAAGCCGAAATAGCCGATCAGCTGTGGCAAGCCGCCACTGAAATTGGCTTCTTCCAGGTTTCCGGCCACGGTATTCCCCTCGACGACATCAATGCGGCTTTTGCCAACGCCGAGCGCTTTTTCGCGCTGCCACAAAGTGACAAAGCGCGTCATCCACTGAGCCGCAATGCCGGCTGGGAATACCGCGCGCAGATTCGTCCCTCGACCGGCAAACCGGACCAAAAAGAGTCGTATCAGGTGACACGTCCGCGCATGGAAGGCTTATGGCCGGATGATGCCACTTTGCCGGGCTTCCAACATGATGTATTGAAGTTCGAGCGTCAGTGCTGGGAAGTGGGCATGCGTTTGCTCTCCTGTTTTGCCCTTAAGCTGGGATTTCCCGACGACTTCTTTGCCAAAGCGCATGAGCCCTCGCGCGAAACCTATCAAAGCACGCTGCGGATGCTGCACTACTTTGCTATTAGCGGTGAGCCAGATGGCCCCTGGCGCGCGGGTGCGCATACCGATTTCGATTGCCTGACCTTGCTGTTCCAGCGTGATGGGCAGGGCGGTTTGCAGGTGTGTCCGGGCAAAGAGATGGAGGAGCAAATCTGGACGCCGATCGCGCCGCTGGAAGGCTTAATTACCTGTAATATCGGCGATATGTTGATGCGCTGGAGTGATGACAAGTTGCCATCGAATTTCCATCGCGTCAGCAATCCGCTGCCGGGTGAATCGGTGCCGGCACGCTACAGCCTGGCGTTTTTCTGCCAGGCGAATGAAGACGTGATTATTGAAGGACCGGAGAAAAAATATCCGCCTATTTCCGCGAAGGATTATCTGGCACAGCGTATTAGCGCTAATTTCTCCGGCAAGTATTAAACGTACAGCTGTAAGTCGAAATTGATGTCATTCTGTGCAGGAGCGCAAATATTCTCCTGCACAGAAAAAGCGCAGCGCGGGAAATAGATTTTTAACTCAAATACAAGATGTTACCGTTGCGTAAACTTAGGTAAAAACAACCGGCAAATAAAAGATTTCACCGCGCGCCTATTTATTTCTGCAACTTTTTTACGGTATAAATCTCTAACCACTGTCTCCCTCAGCGAAAACACCAACACATGATCAATTCTGCCGCCAGCAAAGTTATCGCCTGCCTGTTTCTTTTTACTCTGGCCGGCTGTTCTTCTAAGTCTTCGCATGCGCCTGCAGAGGACAACGTGGATACCTCGGCTGACGGTGGCAAGCAGCCCGATTTAATTCCGGTGATTGCTGCGCTGCACGATCAGATGCATTCGTGGGAAGGGACCAAATATCAGTGGGGCGGTACGCAATTAACCGGCGTCGATTGCTCGGGATTTGTCTGGCGCACGCTGAAAGATCGCTTCAATATTCCGATGGACCGCGTCACCACCAAAGAGTTAATCGCCATGGGCAAACCGGTGGATCAGGCGCATCTGCAACCCGGTGATTTAGTGTTCTTCCGCATTAAGCGCGAGCTGCACGTCGGCTTTTATGACACCGATCATCAATTCCTACACGCGTCGGTGAGTCAGGGCGTGATGCGCTCTTCGCTCAATAATCCGTACTGGAAATCGGTTTATTTAGAGGCACGACGTTTGCCGAAAGAACAGAATTCGCAGATCAGTTTCAATTATAAAAACAAGGTTTGATGAGTGCGCATTAATGCGCGAATGTTCGAAAGGATCGCCATGAATGGCGACCCTACGGTTAATTAAAACTGATACGAAACGCTCATCGAAACACTGCGCGGCGCGCCATAAACATAGCTGTTCATGTAGCTGTAATATTCGCGATCAAACAGGTTATCGATGTTCGCCTGCACCGCCACCTGCTTTGTCACCTGATAACGCGCAAACAGCGATGCCAGTGGTATGCTGCCCTGATAAACGCGCACGGTATCGCCGCTGGCATTGGTGGCATCTTCAAACACGCGGTTCTGCCAGTTGATGCCGCCGCCAACCGTCAGATCCCGCAACATTGGTAGCTGATAACGGGTGAACAGTTTGAGAGAAGTTTGCGGCTGATAGCTGTTGAAGCGTCCATCTTTATCCCGCGCCACGTAGCGTGTGGCACCGAACGTCAGCTGCAGATTATCCGTTAGCGCACCGTTCAGCTCAAACTCCGCACCTTTGCTGACTGCACCTTTAGCGGGCGCATAAGCCTGCTCGTTACCGCCCAAGTAGACGCCAGCAATCGCCTGACCCACGTTATCCTGCTCAATGCGGAATACCGCAACCGTCGCGGTTAATCGACCATCATACCAGGCGGACTTCAGGCCGGTTTCATAGCTTTTGCCGGTAACCGGCGACAGGTATTTGCCGCTGGTATCGCGGTAGGTTTGCGGCAGGAAGATCGAGGTATAGCTGCCGTATGCTGACCATGTATCGTTGATGTCGTACACCAAACCGGCGTAAGGCGTGGTGTTATTTTTCGTCATGTCGCCGCTGCTGCCGTTGGTGCTCCACTGCGTGTAGCGCGCACCAATAATCAGCGACAGCGGATCGGCCAGCGAGAAGCGCGCGGCGGTGTAAGCGGATTTCTGGCGGATGGTATCGTCAGCATTCCGATACCAACCTTGCCACTGCGGCTCGGCGATGTTGCCGTTCCAGCTGTTGTTGAAAATGCCCATATCGGCTGAGGCGATATCGTAGTTTTCCAGATCGGTAACGCCATCCTGGCTGTAAGTCGCATTGTGCTGGCGGCTGTAGCTCACGCCCGCCATCAACTGATGCTGACGCCCTAACAGCTCAAACGGGCCGCTGGCGTAGCCATCGAACGAATCCATCTGGCGTTTACCGCGATCCATGCTGCCGTAGCCGGTCGTGCCTTCGCCGATGTCCTGATCAGGGCTGCCCGTGACATACAGCAACTTATCGTTGAAGGTATTCTCCGCGTGCGTGCCGTTGACGTGGATGTTCCAGCCGTTATCGAAGTTATGATCGATGTCGGCGAACACTTTGCGCGAATTGGTGTTGTAGCGTGCCCAGTTGGCGGCGGAGTTGAGGCTGCGATCGTAATGCGTGGTGGCGTTGTTGCTGTAGAACATCGGCAAACCGCCCCACGTTGGATTGCCGGTGTTGGCATCTTCGTAGTCGTAGCCTAGCGACAGCGTGGTGTGCTCGGTGATATCGGCATCGATCACGCCGTAAAGGAACTTTTTGGTTTTGTGGTAACGATCGAGCCAGCTGTCTTCATCGCTGTAACCGGTTACTACGCGGCCGCGTAGGCTGCCATCCTGATTCAGTGGCGCGGAGAGATCGGCAACATAACGCTGTTTGTTCCAGCTGCCGTAGCTGGCGCTGACCGAGCCGGTGAAGGTTTTGCTGTCGGCGTGTTTGCGTACCATATTGATCGACGCTGACGGGCTGCCCGCGCCAGTCATCAATCCGGTGGCACCGCGTACGATCTCAATACGATCGTAAATGGCGGTATCCGAGGCGGCATCGCCGTAATTCCAGGTGTCATTAACCGACGTGGGAATGCCATCGAAGGAGAAGTTGGTGACTTTAAAGCCGCGCGAATAGTATTCCGAGCGTTCGCTATCGATCAGGTTGGTGGAGATGCCGGTGGCGTTGGTCAGCACATCGTTCACCGATTGCAGGTTCTGATCCTGCATGCGCTGCTGCGTCACCACGCTCATCGACTGCGGCACATCGCGTGGCGTTAGCAACAATTTGGTGCCCGCCCGCGTGATTTTCACCGCGTAATCCTGCTTTTCGTTGTTATCGCTGTCGCCGGTTGCGGATGCATCGACTACCAAATCCTGCTGCGTGTCGCTTGCTGCCTGCGCCATGTTTGGCGCAAGCAGGGCATGAATCGTCACCGCCAGCAGTGAGACGTTAAAAGTTTTCCTGATGCCAGACATAAAATTCCCTGTTGTAACTCGTGTTATAGGAAGCTTTTTGCTTCGTTTTTATCGTTTACGGTGTGACTTATCCGCCGAAAAGGGCAGAAGAGCAGGCACGCAAACTGCCACTGCGCATTTATTGAGAAAGCCAATGATAATCATTTGCTTTAAAGAATCTGCGGAAGGTTTCAACTGCAATTGTAATAATGTGTAAGCGGGCTATTAATCAATGGTTTACAGGTGAAAATAACCTGTTAATTGCTAATGTTTTCGTGTTTTTAAAGCGATATCAGGACGTTTTTTGACAAAGAAAGGTGTGCGGCTAGCAAGACAGAATTCACGGCAAAGTAAAGAAGATCGTCGAGAAAGTTGCTAACTTTATGCTAATGCGTATGATTCTCATTCTTCTTGTATTTTCCGTACGCGCACGCGCGCAACGGAGCCGTTCATCCATTGATGGAGTTGAGCATGAAATCGTTATTTAGCCCGCGCAAAGCCGCCTTAGCTGCAGCGATCGTCGCTGCTTTCAGCCTGACCGCTTGCCAGGCTCCGGCTAAAAAAGCCGAAGCGCCAGCCGCTGCTGCCAAGCCAGTTGATACTTCTCTGACCCAGCGCACCCTGGGTGATGGCCTGTATGAAATGGCGTACTCGCCTGCTGCGAAAGCGTTATACGTTGCCAGCGCGCAGAGCTTTAAAGACGTGAACGGCGGTGTGATTTATCGTCTCGACCCAACCTCGCTGGAAACCAAAGGCGTGACGCATACCGATCTAAAAAACTTCGGTACGGCGATCGATGAAGCGGGCAGCGTGTTTTACACCACCAACTCGCTGGATGGCGCCATCTCGAAAGTGGATGCGCAAAGCGGCAAAGTGCTGGAACGTTTAGTCTTCCCAGGCAAGAAAGATAAAGAAGGTTATCCGGCTGGCGCACGTGAAGTGCTGTGGCACGGCAACGAGCTGTATGCTGGTCGCGTGGCCGATCCGGGGTACATCTCGGTGGTTGACGTGAAAACCTTCAAGCTGAAAGCTACCATCAAGAACGCTGGCAAATGGGTAACCGGCATCATCTATTCTCCGCTGACTGAGCGCATTTATGCGACCAACGGCGCGGGCGAGATTCTGGTCATCAATCCACGCACGCACAAAATTGAGAAGCGCTGGACGGTGGGCGATGGCAAAGAGTACTTGTTCCTGAACATGGCGGAAGATCCGGCAACAGGTCGCCTGTTCGTTACCGACGATTCGAAAGGCAAAGCTACGCTGGTGTTTGATGAGCGCACTGGCAAAGTGATCAAACGTATTGAAGGCGATGCGCTGGCTATCAAATTCAACGCCAAACGTAATGAAATCTTCATCAGCCAGCGCGAATCGAAGAAAGTGCTGCAGTTGGATGCCACCACGTACGCGGTAAAAAACAGCTGGTCGTTTGATAACAATCCAAACAGCCTGCTGATTGGCCCAGACAACAACACGTTGTACGTAACGTTGAAAGCAGAGTTCAACAAAGACTCCTCAACCAAAGGCCAGGATCAGATTGCGCGCATCGCACTGAAATAATCCCCTCAAGCGGTAACGATAATTCCTGCCCTCGTAAGAGGGCATTTTTGTTTCCAATGGCTTATAACTGTGCAGGTTAAGCTGTTTTCCCCTGTTAATGACGAATAAGGCGCTGGCTATGTTTAAAGGATTGAGTGCGTTTCCCCTGACTCCGCTGAATGCTTCTGGAATTGATGAGAAAGCTTTTCTTCATATCCTTGCGCGACTCACGGCAGCAAAAGTCGATTCACTTGGCGTGCTGGGTTCCACTGGCAGCTACGCCTATTTCACGCGCGAACAGCGCAAGCGCATTGCGACGCTGGCGGTGCAGCATGCGGACGCTATTCCGGTGATGGTCAGCATTGGCGCGGTGAGCACCGACGAAGTGCTGCGACTTGCCGAGGATGCGCAACAGGCTGGCGCCAGCGCGTTGCTGCTGCCCGCCGTTTCCTATCAGAAACTCACTGATGACGAAGTGTTTGGCCTGTATCAGGATGTCACGCGCCACGTATCGCTGCCGGTGTGCATTTATGACAATCCCGGCACCAGCCACTTTGTCTTCTCCGATGCGCTGCATGCACGTATCGCCACGCTGCCGCATATCGCTTCCATCAAAATTCCCGGCGTGCCCGCCGGTATCGCAGCGGCTACGCAACGGGTAAAGGCTTTGCGTGATCAATTACCGCAAGACGTCACCATTGGCGTCAGCGGCGATGCCTTTGCCGCAGCAGGCCTAATCGCCGGTTGTGAAGTGTGGTATTCAGTGTGCGGCGGACTGTTCCCGCGCACCGCTAAAGCAATGACAGATGCGGCGATGGCGGGCGATTTTGCGGCGGTAGCCGAACAGGGACAGTGGCTCGCACCGCTTTGGGCGCTGTTTACCCAACACGGCGGCAGTATTCGCGTCATCGCTGCGGCGGCCAGCGCGCTGGGTCTTGCTGAGTATGATTGCCTGCCGCGCCCACTGCGTTCGCTTTCGGCGGCGGATGTGGTGGAAGTGAAGAGGGTGATTACAGAGCTCGAGTTGGCGTAGTGATAATGAGCTGATTAACTGTGATCGCACTAATAGTTAATCTGATAATAGTTTCAATGGTTATTATTGTTTCCATCGAAGGCGCACAGCCTTCACATCAAACAACCAAAGGAATACGACCATGAAAACTATCAAAACTCTGACTATCGCCGCTGCTGCCGCTCTTTCACTGATGTCTGCTGCTAGCTTCGCTCAAACCGTTTCAGCTACTTCTCTGACGCTGGATGGTGCTGAAGCCAAAATCGCTGCACAGGCTAAACAGAATGGTGAGCAATATAAAATTCTGGAAGCAAGCAATGGTAACGTCGTACATATGACCGCAGAACTTTACAAATAACGGATGGTTGCATACGGATGTGCCAGAACAGGTCGCCTACGGGCGGCCTTTTTTGTCGATAAAGCATCGGGAACTGTATAGTTACGTAAGTTATCGTGATCGCACTAATGGTTAATATTGAAACGATAACATTAGTTATTATTATTCTCATCGAAGGCACACAGTCTTCTAATTAAACCACTAAGGATTATGACCATGAAAACTATCAAAACACTGTCTATCGCCGCTGTTGCTGCTCTTTCAATGATGTCTGCTGCTAGCTTTGCGCAGAGCGTCTCTGTTGAGTCTTCTACTCTTGATGGCGCAGAAGCAAAAATCGCTGCACAGGCACAAGAGCAGGGTGCGCAGTACAAAATTACTGAAGCCAACACGAATAACCGCGTACACATGACTGCAGAACTGTACAAATAAGTTAATCGCACAAGACGTTGTATTAAGGCCGCCTCCGGGCGGCTTTGTTGTATCTGCATGTCCGTAAATGGCCTGCGCATGTCCCGCCGTCCGCTCGCGCTCTGTGTATCATCAACGCAGTTCTCCTCCACACGGATATCGCATGAAAACCTACGTCAGCAAAAACTTCTCACCTGCTAAAGCCTGGGATTCGCTAGACATCGCCAACTTTGGCGGCACTAGCGTGCGTCTGCACTGGACCAATCAACCTTACAAATGGCACATCAATGATGGCGAAGAAGTATTTGTGGTGCTGGACGGCGCGGTAGAGATGCATTACCGCGATGCGGGCGAGGTGAAAAAAGTGCTGCTCAATACTGGCGACATTTTTTACGCCAGCATTGGCACCGAGCATGTTGCGCACCCGCAAGGCGAAGCGCGCGTATTAGTGATCGAAAAAGAAGGTTCGGTTTAAAGCCTGATACTGACGCACCTAAACACGCTAACGCATCAAGTGTGTCAAACCGGTCGTTGGAGATTCACAATCGTGCGAAAAGTAACCGTCTGCGCGCATCGGGCGCTGTGTGGTGAGAGGCGAGTTTTATCCACAGGTTAACGGCGACTCTACGCACGGGGATTGTGGATAACCTTCAGCAAGGTGCCCTTGATGTGGACCTCAAAAATTAATTGATGGCATTCACAAAGCGGCGCGTTATCTGCTGTGGACGCGTAATCGCGCCGCCGACCACCACTGCATGCGCGCCCAGCGCCAGACAGTGCGCCGCCATTTCCGGCGTTTCGACATTCCCTTCGGCGATGACCGGCACTTCTACCGCAGCCAAAACGTCACGCAGGAAGCGGCAATCCTCGGCGGCCAGATAGCAGCCTTGCGTTTCTGCGGTGTAACCGTGCAGCGTGGTGCCGACACAATCAAAACCTAATTCCGAAGACTGACGCGCTTCTTCCACTGTGGCGATATCAGCCATCAGCAGCAAATGCGGATAGCGCTGGCGAATCGCCGCCACCAATGCCGGCAGCTGCAAATTGCCAGGACGCGTGTGTAGCGTGGCATCCAGCGCAATCATCGCCGGATTCGCCACCATCAACTCATCCACTTCCCGCAGCGTCGCGGTGATGTACACATCGCTGCCGGGATAGTCGCGTTTAATAATGGCGATAATCGGCAAATCCACCGTTTGCATAATCTGCTGCACGTCGAGCAGGCTGTTGGCGCGAATCGCTGCCGCACCACCTTCCATTGCCGCCAACGCCATGCGCGACATAATAAACGGGCTGTGTAACGGCTCATCTTCCAGAGCCTGACACGAGACCACCAGTTTTCCCTGAATCTGGGCCAGCATCGGTGCTTTCATAGCGCGAGTAACTCCTCTACTTCATTTTTGATAATGGTGACGTGCGGGCCATAAATTACCTGCACGCCTTTGCCACGTTGGATCACGGCGCGTGCGCCGGTGGCTTTCAATGCGTTTTCATCGAGCTTGCTGCTGTCGATCAGCGTGATGCGCAGACGCGTGGCGCAGCAATCCAGTTCGGCGATGTTGTGTTTGCCACCTAAAGCCGCGATGACCTGCAGTGGACGTTCTCCGGCGACCATCGGCGCAGTTTCAATGCTGGCGTCTTCACGCCCCGGCGTTTTGAAATTGAAGCGGCTGATCAGCAGGCGGAAAGTAAAGTAATAGAGCAGGAACCACGGCACGCCAACCAGCGGGACATACCACCAATGGGTTTTCGCTTCGCCTTGTAATACGCCGAACAGAATGAAATCGATCAGGCCGCCAGAGAAGGTTTGGCCAATGGTGATGTGCAGGATGTGGGCGATCATAAATGCCAGCCCATCAAACAGCGCGTGGATGACATACAGCACCGGTGCAACAAACAGGAACGAGAACTCAATCGGTTCGGTGATACCGGTAAGGAAAGAGGTCAGCGCTGCCGACAGCAGCAATCCGGCCACGCGTTGGCGGTTTTCCGGTTTGGCGGTGTGATACATCGCCAGACACGCGCCGATCAGGCCAAACATCATGGTGATGAAGCGCCCAGACATAAAGCGCGCGGTGCCAAGGTAGAATTGCTGGGTATTAGGATCGGCAAGCTGGGCGAAGAAGATGCGCTGCGTGCCTTCCACCAGATGTCCGTTAACCACTTCGCTGCCGCCGAGCGCGGTGGTCCAGAATGGCAGATAGAAGATGTGATGCAGGCCGAACGGGCCAAGCATGCGCAGCACGAAGCCGTAGATAAAAGTGCCGAAATAGCCGGTGGCATCCACTAGGCCGCCGAGGCCAAAAATCAGCTTCTGGAAATGCGGCCAGACAAGGGTCATCGCCGCGCCCACCAGAATGGCGACCAGGGAACTGATAATCGGCACAAAGCGCGAGCCACCGAAGAAACCAAGGAACTGCGGCAGAGCAATTTTGTTGTAGCGATTATGCAGCATGGCCGTGACCAGCCCGATCACCACGCCACCAAATACGCCAGTTTCCAGCGTTTGAATGCCAAGCGCCATGCCTTGTCCCACCGCGCTTAGGTTGCCCTGCGCCAGCACGCCGGTTAGCGTCAGCAGCGCATTGATGGTGGCGTTCATCACCAGATAAGCCAGCAGCGAGGCCAATCCAGCGGTGCCTTTGTCGCTTTTAGCTAAGCCTACCGCTACGCCGACCGCAAACAGCACCGCGAGGTTGGCGAACACCACTGAGCCGGCGCTGGCCATAATGGTAAACACGCCTTGTAGCCAGGCGACATCGAGGAACGGATAGGCTTTGATGGTATTGGGATTGGAGAGTGCACCGCCAATGCCCAGCAGCAAACCGGCTGCCGGTAGCACGGCGATCGGTAACATGAACGACTTGCCAAAATGCTGAGCTTTTTCGAACCAACCTCCGGATGAGGCACCGCTGAAAATGGATGACATAAATTTTTATTCCTGAAGTGATACTGTGTTAAAAATTATTACCACAATCTAATTCATTAGGTGAAAATTTCCATCATTATTGTGATAGCTTTCACTTATGCCCTAATCTGCTGCACACTGTGCGCCATTAATGCCGTGAATCAGAGAGACCGCCATGACGGACAATGAAAACATCTTGCTGCATCTGCGCCAGGGTTTGCCGGGCTACAGTCCAACGCTGCAAAAGCTGGGCGATTTCATCCTCACCGACCCGCAGAAAGTGCTGTATCTCACCATCACCGAACTGGCGCGTGAGACCGACACCAGCGAAGCGAGCGTGACGCGGCTGTGTCGTCATCTCGGCTGCAAAGGCTATACCGAATTCAAAATGGCGCTGGCGCTGGATGTGCAACACAATCAGCCCGCTGCACTTACCAGCAGTGACAGCATCGACATGCTGGTAGAGGAAACGGTGCAGGCGCTGCGTGATACCGGGAAATTCATCAATCGCGAAGTGTTACAGCAAGCCGTGGAAGCGCTGCATCAGGCTAAAACCATCCAGATTTACGGCGTGGCGGCCAGCGCGATTACCGGTGAATATCTGCACTATCGCCTGTTGCGCTTAGGTAAATCGGCGCAGCTGTTTGGTGATATGCATCGCGCGGCGATGAATGCCTCGACGCTAAAAGAGGGCGATTTGGTGATCGCCATCTCTGCATCCGGTTCAACCAAAGATGTGATGCATGTGGTGAAGGTGGCGAAGAAGCAAAACGCGCGCGTGCTGATGCTGAGTAATACACTGCGCAGCCCGATGGGCAGTTTAGCCGATCTGCTGCTGGTGGCCGCGCGGCCGGAAGGGCCGTTCAACGCCGGTGCGCTGAGCGGCAAAGTGGGCGCGATGCTGCTGGTGGAAGTGCTGATTAATGAATTGATGACGCACGATGCACGTTATCTGGCGGCGAGCCAGCAAACGGCAACGGCGACATTGCCGATGTTGATGTGATTTGAGCGGGATGGGGGAAGGTCGCCATGAATGGCGACCCTACGGCGTGAGATTTAATTATTCGCTGGCTAATGCCGCCACCGGATCCATGCGTGCGGCTTTGCGCGCAGGCAGATAACCAAAAATCATGCCGATGATGGTGGAGCAGGCAAAGGCCGCGCCCGCCGACTGCCACGAGAAGATCGCCGTGATCATGCCGCCCGCCAGCAGGCTGATAATCGGTCCAATTACCAGCGCCAACGCTACACCGAGCGATCCGCCCACCAGACAGACCAGAACCGCTTCGATCATAAACTGCTGCATGATGTCGCCGCGTCGCGCGCCCACCGCCATACGCACACCGATTTCATGGGTACGCTCGGTTACCGACACCAGCATGATGTTCATCACGCCGATGCTGCCAATCATCAGCGCAATCGAGGCGACCAGCAGAATCAGCAACGTTAAGGTTGCGGCGGCGTCTTCAATCGCTTTACGGTATTTGTCGCGGTTGAACACCAGGAAATCTTTGGTGCCGTGACGCGCGGTCAATAATTGCGTCAGCGATTCCACCGCCGGGCCGCTCACCACATCATCCTTGAGTTTAATGCTGATGCTGGTCAACGCGGTTTGCCCGCTGATGCGATACATCACGGTGCTCCACGGCAGCCACACGCTGAGGCGATTGGGCGACATGCCATCGTTGTTATCCGCCACGCCAATCACCCGCACCGGCACCGAACCCAACACGATCATCTTGCCAATTGGGCTTTCACCCTGTTCGCCGAACAGTTTATTGCGCGTGTTGGTATCAATGATGATCTCCTGACGCGCGTGACGCTCATCGCTGAAGTTGCTGCCTTCCAGCAGTTTGATGCCCTGAATCTGGAAATACTCTTTACCGACGCCATAAACCGAGGTTTTGGATGCGTTGGAGAGATAGCGAATCGGCTGATTGGCGATCATCTCCGGACTGACCGCCGCAACAAACTGCTGGCGCCCAATCACATCAGCATCCGCCATCACCAGCGTCAGCACTGGATGCGCTTCATCCTCGACGAAATCACCGCCGGCATAAATCGACACCACGTTGGTGCCGAGCCCGGAAATACTCTCCAGCGTTTTTTGCCGCGCGCCCTGGCCGAGTGCCACCACCGTGACCACTGCCGCAATGCCAAAAATGATCCCGGTCATGGTCAGCGCGGTGCGCAGCCGATGCGCGTTCATCGCATTCAGTGCCATGCGCAGCGATTCGCGTAAGCGATCGAGAAAGCCGCGCAGTTTGCTCTGACTTTTACGCGCGGCGGGAGCATATTGCGCACGCATGGCATCCGGTTTGCGGCCGCTGTCGGCAACAATCTCGCCGTCCTGAATCTCAATAATGCGATCGGCGTGCTGCGCCACTTTCATATCATGCGTCACGATGATCACCGTGTGACCTTCGCGATTGAGATCGTGCAGGATGCGCAGCACCTCTTCGCCGGAGTGTGAATCCAGCGCGCCAGTCGGTTCATCGGCAAGAATAATTTCGGCACCATTAATTAGCGCGCGCGCAATACTGACGCGCTGCTGCTGGCCGCCGGACAACTCGCCCGGCTTGTGATGCTCGCGGCCCTGCAAACCTAAACGTGCCAGCAGATCTGCCGCGCGCTGCAGCCGCGCTTTGCCCTGCAGATTGGCGTAAATAGACGGGATTTCAACGTTGCTCAGGGCGCTGAGATCCGGCATCAGATGATAGCGCTGGAAGATAAAGCCGATGTGTTCGCGGCGTACTTTCGCCAGCGCATCCGGCGACAGCGTGGCGGTGTTCTGACCACCAATCAAATAGTCGCCGCTATCCGGCGCATCAAGGCAGCCAAGAATGTTCAGCAGCGTCGATTTACCCGAACCGGACGGCCCGATGATCGCCACCAACTCGCCGCTGGCGATACTCAGGTTAATGTTTTTCAGCACATGCAGAGATTGCGAACCGTTAACATAGCTGCGCTGAATGTTTTTCAGTTCGATAATATTCACATCACCACCTTGTCAGCGCCCGCCGTCTGCGTGGCAAGGATCACTTTCTCGCCGGCTTTTAAGCCGCTCAGCACCTGAATATCAACGCTGTCAGTGATGCCGGTGGTGATAATGCGTTTCACCGGCTGGTTATCCTGATCCGGGATTTCCACATAGGTTTTGCCGTCGGCATCTTTCTTCGTCGCCTGCACCGGCACCAGCAACGTATCTTTCACCGCATCACGAATGAGATTGACCTGCGCGGTCATGGAGATGCGCAGCGCGTTGTCCGGGTTTGGCACATCCAGCAGGGCGTTATAATAGACGGCCGCATTGGAGGTGCTGCTCGACGTGCTCTCGCTATTGCCCATTAGCGCGTCATCTTTCATCACCGATTCGGGTGCCAGTTCGAGGCTGCGTAGCGTGGCGTTGTAGCGTTTATCCGGATTGGAGAAGGTGGTGAACCATGCTTGCTGACCGGGCTGCACATTGTTGATGTCGGCTTCGGAGATCTGCACTTTGATCGTCATGGTACCGAGCTGCGCCAGTTTAGCGATGGTCGGCGCCGTTTGCACCGCGTTCACCGTTTGGCCTTGCTTGGTGACAATGGCGATGACCGTGCCATCCATGGGCGCCATGATGCGGGTATAACCAAGATCGAGCTGCTTTTTATCCACCTCAATCTGCGCCTGAATCACGCGCGCTTTTTGCGCCGTTAGCTCGGCGCGTGCACTGCGCCAATCTTCTTCGGCGGTATCAAAATCCTGACGCGAGATGGCATTGGTTTTAATCATCTGCTGCAAACGCTGATATTGCGCTTGCTGTCGTACCAGCGCGGCTTCGCGGGTTTCCAGATCGGCCTGCGCCACGCTCAGCGCCGCTTGCGCATTACGCAAGTCGCTGCGTTGTGGCTGATCGTCAATTTCGGCGATCAGCTGGCCTTTGCTGACGCTATCGCCCGCTTTGATATAGAGTTTTTTAACCTGCCCGGAAACCTGCGCACCGACGTTAACGCGTTCAATCGCATCCATTTTGCCGGTGGCGGCAATTACGTTTTCGATATTGCCCTTGCGCACTTCGGCGGTGACCACCGCGTTGGGTTTATTGCGTGAACCGGCGTAATGCCAGATCAACAGCAGGAGAATGACCACAGTCAGCGTGGCGAATAGCCACTTTTTCGAGATATTGAGCATAAGCGTCCCTTTTATGAAGTGAGAATCATAATCACTTCAGGCAACAAACTGGAGAAAATTCGCCGGATTTATCTGAGTAACGTGCGTTGGTTGAAAAATGATTAAATTTTTCCGAATAGAAATGGCGGCTGAGTTGTTTACAGCGTATCTGAGTCACTTGTTGCCTCAGCACTGAGTTCCATCCATGACACGCCATGAGGATCAACCATGTATACAATGATGAAATTACGCTGGTTAGCACTGCCCGTATTGCTGATGACGCTGCATGCGCCCGCTGCCCTGGCAATGGGCGATGATGACAGCGACAAAAAGACGCCGGATTGTCCGAAAGGCCAGGTTTACGACAGTAAATCTAAATCCTGCGTGCCGGAGAAAACCAGCATGCTAAGTGATAGCGACAAAACCAATTACGCTTATCACCTGGCGAAAAAGGGCGAGTATCAAGCGGCAATCAACTTGCTGGATACGCTGCATAATCAGAACACCAAAGAAGCGTGGAACTATCGCGGGTATGCCACGCGTAAGCTGGGTAAAACCGACGAAGGCATGGCCTATTATCAGAAATCGATCGCGCTCGATCCGAAATATGCCAAAGTGCGCGAATATCTGGGTGAAGCCTGGATGATCAAAGGGCGGCCAGATTTGGCGAAAGAGCAGCTCACCATCATTAAATCGCTGTGTGGCGTGGATTGCGAAGAGTATCGCGATCTCAATGCCGCGATTCAGGGCCATCCGGAAGCCTGATGAACGCCGCGTTTAGAGGACGAAAACATCACCAGCACTGAAGTCCGCCAGCATTTAGCGGCGCATCTGGCCCGCCTGTGGCGCTACGCCATGGTGCTGTCACGCAACCGCGATGTCGCCGAGGAACTGGTGCAATCGACATGTGTCCGGGCGCTGGAGCGCAGCGCGCAGTACACGCCCGGCACGCGTATCGATCGCTGGCTGTTTAGCGTGCTGCATTCGGTGTGGATCAATGAACTGCGCGCGCAGCGGGTGCGCCTCGGGCAAGGCTTTGTCGACAGCGACGAGCTTGTTGCTGCGGATCAGCAACAGCATGATGAGCAACGTCGGCAATACGCCAAAGTGATGCAGCGGGTGAGTCAGTTGCCCGAAGCGCAACGCAACGCGGTGTTCCTGGTTTACGTCGAAGGATTCACTTATCAGGAAGCCGCCGATACGCTGGCGGTGCCGATTGGCACCATCATGAGTCGCCTTGCGGCGGCGCGCACCACCTTAGCCAGCGCAGCCACGTTGCGCCCGGCTGGACAGGAGAAACGTTTGTGAAGGCTGCACGTTTTAGTTCGCCTTATGCGGACGAGGCCATCGTCGCCTGGCTGGATGGCGAGATGCGCGCGGATGAAGCGCTGGCGTTTGAAAATGAACTTAAGCGCAGCGAAGCGCTGTCGGCGCGCACTGCCGAGCTAATGAAAAGCAATCAACCTTTTGCTGAGGCCTTTGCGTCAATGCTGGATGACGCACCGCTGGAACGCATGTCGCCGCGCTTGGCGCATCTGCTGGCAACCATACCGTCCGCGCCGCAGGTCAGCCGCCGCGCGCTGATCGCCGCTTCGGTGAGTTTTTTGCTGGTGGGCAGCGGCATCGGTTTTCTGGTGCGACCGGCAATAAAAGCTGAGCAGGGCGAAAGCGAAAAGATCCGCGAGCTGGAAGCACAATATATGTCGCTGTACAGCGCGGAAACGCTGGCCGACGTCGACAGTTCACCGCCGGTGTTGCAGCAATCGCTGGCGCGTACCGCGCGCGATCTCGATCTGCATTTCACGCCAGCGCAGTTAACGCTGCCGGAAGCGACGCTGAAGAGTGTGCGCATGCTGCGTTATGACGATGCGCTGATTACGCAAATTGCCTGGAATCACAGCAGCTACGGCCCAATGGCGCTGTGTATTTCGCGCGAAGATCATCAGCAAACCACGGATGTGGCGCAGGAGAAACGACAGGGGATGAATGTGGTGTGGTGGCATAAGGCGGGATATCAATTTGTATTGATTGGCCGAAATCCTGCGCAGCAGTTGAAAAAGACCGCGCAGTCATTAATACAGGCAATGCTGGCGTAGGGTGGCCATTGATGGCCACCGTTTCATTACAGCGCCAGTTGGGCTTTCAGCAACGCAATCTCCTCACGCCACTGCGCCTGCAACGCGGGTTTCTGATGCTTTGGCTTGCGCGTCAGATCCTCATCCAGCTTGCTTTCTAGCTCCAGCAGCGCCAGTAGTAACGCATCTTCATCCAACGCTGTTGCCGTCGCAGCAGGTGCGACAGAATCTGACGTTGCTATCGCCTGCTCAGCACGCATGCGTTCGGTCACCGCGTCAAAATCGTGCCACTCGCTAAGTTGCTGATCCTCTATCAGCCAGAAACGGTTGCAGCTGTTGGCGATTAGCTGACGATCGTGCGACACCAGCAACACCGCGCCCTCAAACTGGTTTAACGCTTCTGCCAGCTCCTCTTTGCCCACCATATCCAGATGGTTGGTGGGTTCATCGAGCAACAGTAGCGAGTAACGCGCCAGCGTCAGCCCAACAAACAGCAAGCGAGAACGCTCGCCGCCGCTGAGTGAGCCAATCAACTGTTGATGCCGCAGATAGGGAAAACCCGCGCCGATCAGCGCCATCTTGCGGTGCTCATCGCTGAGCGGCGCAAAATGCGCCAGTGCGTCACTCAGCGTTTCCTCATCGTGCAGCTGATGCAGACTTTGATCGTAATAGCCAAGGCGCGCGCGGGGATGAAACAGCGGGCTATCTGCGTGTTGATATTCCCCCCACAAATGCCGTAGCAGCGACGATTTACCGCAACCGTTGCGACCAACAATCGCTACGCGATCGCCACTTTTCACCTGTAACATCGGCAGTGAAAACAGCGCAGGTGCGTCATCGGCTGGATGAATCGACATCTCCGGCAACGCTAAAACGCGATCGGCATCCAGCGCTTCACCTTGCAGTTGCAGCCGCCACAGCGCTCCCTCGCTCAGCGTGGTTTGTGCCTCTTTCAACCAGCCGGCGCGTTTCTCCATCTGCTGCGCCTTGCGCGACAACCCTTCGTTATCGTAAGCGCGGCCCCACATCGCCAGACGTTTAGCGCTTTTCTCAACGCGCTCAATCTCCCTTTGCTCAGCCTGATAACGCTGCGCATCCGCTTCATCCTGCTCATCCAGCGCCTGACGCGCCGCGCTGCAGGGCAGACGGAAGAATTGCAGACCGCGATCGCGCAGAATCCAGCTGCAGTTGGTCACCCGATCGAGCAAGGTGCTGTCATGGGAAACCAGAACAAAGCTGCCGCTCCAGCCGTTAAGGAAATTCTCTAGCCACAACAGCGTTGGCAGATCGAGGTGGTTGCTGGGTTCATCGAGCAGCAGCAGATCAGGCTGCAGGATCAGCGCACGTGCCAGCAGCAGGCGCATATGCTGGCCGCCGCTTAAGGTCGCGGCGGTTTGCGTTTGTTGTGCAGCCGTGAAACCCAGGCTGCCCAACAGCGCTTCGGCACGCCAGCGATCACTTTGTTCCGGCAGGCGCGCCATTACGCTATTCAGCAGCGAATCATTATGCAGCTCTGCAGGCAGATGCTGCTCGATACGCGCCAGTAAACAGTGATTAGCCGATGTAACGCTGCCGTGGCTGGGTTCCAGATCGCCACTGAGGATTTTCAATAAGGTACTTTTACCGGTGCCGTTATCACCCAGTAAACCGATGCGATCGCCTTTTTTCAGGCTGAAATGGATATCGTGAAACAGCGTGCCGAAGGCGTTATCAAAGCCAACAGCGTGGGCAGATAATAGTGTGCTCATGTGCTTACTCATAAGTTGCAGGCGCAAAAAAGCCTGACGTCAGAAATCGCTGACGACAACCCGGTAAGCCGGAGGAAGGGATTAGATTTTCAGTAAACTTCGCTCAGGACGGATTATCGCAGCACGAGTGCGGAAATGCCTGAACGCGGCCAATTACTATAAAAGTGTGAGTAAAGAAACAATTCACACGATGGCATAGTAATCCTCCTTAGTTATCAGTAGGTGAATAAGTAAGCTGATAATAGTGGGGGAGATGCGTATTTTCCAGTGAAAAATGCCAGAAGTGTGGCGGCACTCGCTATGACGTACCGGGCAGGGCGCTGGCATCGCTAATGAGCCTGTTCGGTGAAAATCGCCTTCAGAGGTCTTCTGCAAAACTCCAGCAAAACTCTTCTGCAAAACTGGTTAAAAAATGAGCTTCCTTTGAGCCTGGGGGTTCTTATTAGATGGCAGATCAAAATAAAGTGTGGGAGGCCGCTTAGTGCCAGGAGCGGACGTTGCTAACATTTACTAATCTGCGGGGAGTAGGTCAGTTCCCCTTAGATTTGTATCAGCGTTTATTCAGATCGGGCTGAGAGCCCTCAAAGGACAGCGGCTCTTTTTCCCACCGGTTAATGACCAGTGGAGCTACAACGTTTCCCAACACGTTGAGGGTCGTCGTACCACTGTCGATAATACGGAATATTCCAGCTATCAGGGCAACAGCATCAAGGGGTAATCCCGCAGATGCCAAAGTGGCGGAGAGGATCAGAATGGCGAACCCCGGTACACCGGCAGCCCCTTTCGAGGTCAGCACCATCGTTACCACTAAAATGACCTGCTGCATCAGCGTCAGGTCAATACCGTAAAGCTGAGCGACGAATATGGTTGCCACACCGAGAAATATCGACGCGCCGTCAAGGTTAAAAGCATATCCCACGGGCACCACAAAGCTGACGATCCGCCCCGGTACGCCATAGCGTTCGAGCTTGTACATCAGCTGGGGCATCACCGCTGCAGAAGCGGCGCTTGAAAATGCCAGTACCAGTTCCTGGCGAAAATGCTTTATCAGCTTAAAAACGTTTTCGCCGATCAGCGCACAGATCCCGCCCAGCACAATCACGGCAAATAAAATCAGCCCCAGATAGACGGTGCCAATTAGCTTGAGCAGTGGCAAAAGGGAGGCAAAACCAAACGTGGACACCGTGGCACCAATCATGCCAAACACGCCAACCGGCGCGTATGCCATGACGATCGACACCACCCTGAACATGCCGTCGGATACACTCTGCAGAACGCCAAGGATCGGTGCCGTTTTGTTTCGAGGGAGGCCATTGAGCGCCAGGCCGAACAGCACGGCAAAGAACAGAACTGACAGCAGTTTGCCCTCAGAAAGCGCGACAAACAGGTTATCAGGCACGATATTCTGCAGAATAACCAGAGCACCGCGCGCTGGCTCCATCTTCATGTGCCCGTCGCCGTGCGCCATTCCCTGAATACTGGTCCCTTCGCCGGGGGAAATAAGGTTAGCCAGCACCAGTCCAAAGATGATGGCCACTCCCGTCACGGTAAAAAAATAGCCGAGCGCCTTCACGCCCATTCGACCAAACGACTTGTTGTCACCGCTTCCGGTTATGCCCAGAATCATGCAACAGAAAACAATCGGCACCACGACCATTTTCATCATCTTGATAAAGATGTCACCAAGCGGCTTGAGAATTTCATGGCTGACCCACTGCTGATATTCAGGGTGCGTGTTGAAGTACCATCCCACAATGATTCCAAGTACAAGCCCAATAACGATTTGCCAGACCAGTGTTATTTTTGTCATGACGCCCTCTGATTAAACAGGGCGACCCCTGCCGGAAATCGACGGGAGCCACAATTTATAGATTCGGGTGAAAAGTAGGCATGGCACGGCCTGAGACCGTCCTCGTGTGATTATTTTGCGAAGAGCTGACTCATATCTTTGAACGCTTTGAATTCAAGTGCATTACCGCAGGGATCGAACAGGAACATGGTGGCCTGCTCACCGACCTGCCCTTTAAAGCGAATATAAGGCTCAATGACAAACTTCGTGTTAAACGATTTGAGGCGCTCTGCCAGTGCCTCCCACTCATCCCATTTCAGGATGATGCCAAAATGCGGAACGGGCACGTCATGGCCATCAACAGAGTTTGAATGAACACTTTCCTGTGAGGCCGTTTTAGGATGCTCGTGAATGACCAACTGGTGACCATAGAAATCAAAATCCACCCATTGTTCGCTAGATCGTCCCTCATTCAGACCAAAAACTTCGCCATAAAAATGACGCGTCGTTTTTAGATCGTATACAGGAATGGCCAGATGGAAGGGAGAAAGGCTCATGTGTGCATCCTCAAAATAATTATCGCCAGCTGGCGAAGCGTGTTCGGGTTTAAGAGGGGCAACGTTTCACGCAGTGCCTGAGGACAGGCTTTCTTAATGTTTAACATTGCCGTCACAAATGAGCTTATGAATAATTTATATTGATTAAAAACAATATTAAAATATGAATAGTACAATTTATTTTTGTGATTAGGATGGGCCCATGATCCGTGAACTCAAAACATTTTTAATGGTGGCGAAAGAGGGAACCTTCGCTGCAGCGGGGGATAAAATTGGGCTGACACAGGCTGCCGTAAGTGCGCAAATGCAGCGGCTTGAGGCTGATTTAGGCTTTCCCCTCTTTGACCGGTCAGGAAGAAATGCCCGGCTGAATCAAAAGGGGCTGCAACTTGTCACGCAGGAGCTGCTGTCTCTTTATGATGGTCTCGGTGAGCGTCTGGATAGGACCACTCTGGAGAGGACGGTTACGGTCGGCGCTATCGCTTCAGTACAGCGAACACTGCTCCCCGACGCGCTGACGTCGTTCTTTAAACTGGGTTCAGCCTGCCGTGTACGCGTCATTCCGGGGCTGTCGATGGAACTGATAAATCTCGTTGATGCCGGCGAAATAGACATGGCAGCAATACTCAAACCGCCTTTTCCCCTGCCGCCGGGACTGAGGTGGAGCGCGCTGGCGCACGAACCGTTCCACCTTATTTTGCCGAAGAATGTTGCTGGCGACGATATCGCTGAGCTGCTGACCAGCCAGCCATTTATTCGTTACGATCGTTCCTCCTTTGGTGGGCGCCGGGTCGACCGTTTTCTGCGGGAAATGAATTTTGCGGTGAAGGAAATTTGTGAAGTAGACGAACTGGAAGCCATTTTCAAGTTGGTGAGCAACGGCGTGGGCGTCGCACTTCTGCCCCAGACCAGCGCCTGGCGCCGGTGGCCTGCAGCGGTGAGGGCGTTAAGTCTGGGTGATAACATTTTTATCGTGACGTCGGACTGATTCACCGACCGCTGGACAAACTGGATGATGAGGTAAGGCGCATTTCGGAACACATTATTACGCTGGCCAGGCATGATCCGCGTGGCCAGAAGAGGGGTTAGTGGTGACGGGTATTTCAGCCCTGCGGAGCGCCGGGTGTGTCTGAAGGGACATCCGGAACCTCGAGTACCTCGCCGGTGGTATAGAAATGTCCGCCGGCAATATAGTGCAGGCTTCGCCAGTCTGAAGACGCATGCTCAAACTGCCAGTGTCCATCCCTGAAAATGCGCGTATCAGCCCAGGCAGCCTTTATCTCGCCAATGAACAAATCATAGGCCTGCTGGTTATGCTCTTCGGGGATAAGCTCACAGTAAAGCCATGCGGCGCACCCGGTAACCAGTGGCGCATCCACGTCGGGCAGGTGAAAAAGCGTCGCGCCTGAACGGACAAGTTTTTCCTTATCGCTGAACATGGATTGTGAGCCCAGTTGATGCACCAGCGAAGCCTGTGATGCGATCGGTACCTGAATCACAAAGTGACGGCTCTGTTCAATCAGTTTTCGGGTGAAGGTCGCCTTATCAAGGACAACGGTTAACCGGGCTGGCCCATAATCCAGCGCACACACCCATGACGCAGCCATTACATTTTTCGTTCCGTCATGCTGTGCCGAAACCAGCGTTGTCGGGCCATGATTAATCAGGCGATATGCCTCTGCAGGTTCAACAGGCTGGATGTAATCATTCATGTTCAGGCGGTCCTCTCAGGCTTCACTGTTGCTGCAGATAATCGGCCAGGCTTTTGTGACCTGACATGATGAGATCCATAACGACCTCTTCTATCTTCTGCGTTTCATGGCGTGAACGGGCTTCAAAACTGGCCTGCCACACAATGACTGTTTCATTTTTTTCCGTCAGCGGGATCAGGCTTACCGTAGCAACATAATTGTCCACCTCCAGTGGAGATTCAATAAACCGGTATGAAAACGACAGGTTGCCTTCATCAAGCATAAGTAACTGTTCACGCAGAACATCGCCATTGCCCAGTACCAGACGGCGCTTACAGCCCGGAAGGCCATCTGGCTGGTTTTCTTCTATTTCACTACTGCTAATGGCCGGATGCCATTCACTGATGCGCCCGAACTGGCTGAGGGTTTGCCAAACCCGGTGAGTATCTGTTTTAACAACAGCATTAAATTTTACTACTGACATCACTTTTTCCTTTTTAATAAATTCAGCGTTTACCCGTCATTTCTCCGGCAGTAACGATCTTCACACCCTGCGGAGCGGAGAGGGTGGCCTCCAGCAGATGTTTAGCTATTTCAGCCGCAGGGTTGAGCTGCCATCGGCGCGGTAAAATCGGTGCGAAAAGGGTTAACGCCAGTTTCAGCGCCGTTTCAGCCGGGCGAACCTCCGTTCTTGCACCACCAATAACTCCCGGCCGGACGAGCGTCAGAGAAGTGAATTGCTCGCGTACCAGAGCCTCCTCGAGATCGCCTTTTACCCGGTTATAGAAAAAACGGGAGGACGGATCGGCACCGGTTGCAGACGTCAGTGCAAATACAGTCGCGCCGTGCGTTCTGGCAAGCCTGGCTAACGTCAGCGGGTACTCATAATCGACCTGACGGAAGGCCTCGTGGCTGCCGGCCTGTTTGATGGTGGTTCCGAGCGCGCATATGACGGCGTCCACATGCCACAACGGGTCATCCCGGTCAGGTGCATCAAAATCAATCAGCATATTGACCAGCTTTGACCGATTGGCTAAATACAGCGGCAGCGGTTTTCTTGTCGGAGCGATAACCTTACCCACGGCAGAGCTGGCCAGAGCCAGCTCCAGCACATGGCTTCCGACGAGTCCGGTTGCACCCAGCAGCAGCAGTTTTATTCCGGGATGAGATGATGGGCCACTCATGAAATATCAGCCTTCAAACTGATGATAAACTTTGGCAATTACCTGCCAGCGCCCATCGATTTTTATCAGGGTCAGATAGTCGTTGTAATCCGCCCCAATAGCATCCTGTTCCATATCGACCCTCACAACGGCGGTGGTCGGGGTAATAGCGAGAACATCCAGCCGGGTCATGATCTCAGGCGCGCTGCCATTTTCACGAACAAAATCGTAGAGGTTTTCAACCGGGCCGCCCAGCAGTTTGCCGTTGGTAAAACCATACATCACGGCGTCTTTATGGAAGGCTTCCGCCACCGTTTCAGCGTTACCGATCCGCAGCCCTTCAATATATTTGCCTGCAGTTTCAGTGACGGCTTTATAATCTGCGGTGGGCACAGCTTTAATATTTTTGTTCATCTTCATTTCCTCTTTTACCAGCCCGCAGATATTGCCTGCGGGCTGTATCAGTGAGCTGACGGAATGGATATCAGGATGCGACGTGGGTATGGTAAATCTTGCTGACCACGGTCCAGTGGCCGTTCACCTTCAGGAGGTTGAAAAAGTCGGTGAAGCGAAAGCCTGAAATGTCATCGGTATCAATGCGCGCGCTGGCTGCTGTCCCGACGATATCCACGCGAACGATAGCGGCCTTAGCCTCGGGGGAGGGGCGGAAGTCGCGGTCAATAACGTCATACAGCCCCTGAATGGAGCCGCCAGTGAGGTTACCGTCGCCGTCAACGCCAAAAATGGTGGCCTGTTCATCAAAAGCGGGCTTCATGACCTCGCTTTTAGCCTGTTTACCGCCCTCGTTGTACTGATTAAGCACTGCAACAATGTCGTTATAATCCTGCACATAAGTTGTGTCGTTCATAGATTTTTCTCCGTGTAAATACAGCGGGTATCCGTTCAGATACCCATCTTTTTTCTGATGCACCGTTGCAGCAGATAAAGGAGCACCATGCCCAGTGCCGCGAGAGCCGCGCCGGTTTGCACACTGGTGTCCTGCATAAATTCAAGCGGGGAAAAATCACCCCGGAATAATGCATTCACGTCTGATACGGCAGCTCCCGCGCCGGTATAGACAAAAGTTCCCGGAATGAGGCCAGGCACCGTTGCCGCCAGATATTTTCTAAACGACATGCCGCTGGCACCAAGACCGTAATTAAGCAGCGCAAAAGGCACGACCGAACTCAGGCGGAGCAGAAGAACCAGCACGGTGCCGTTATGCTGCGCCAGTGTCAGGCCTCTCTTCAGGTAGCGGCTCTTCGCCGCCGCCCGTGATGCGAACGGAAAGAGGCGACTTCTGGCCAGCCCGAAAGCCAGCACTGAAGAGGTAATGCCTCCCAGCAGCGCCATCAGCGTTCCGCCCGTCACGCCAAACAGCCATCCTGATAGTGCCGTCAGAAGCGCAGCTGGAAGGAAAAGCAGCGTTCCCGTGACAAAAGCGATGAAAAAAATTCCGATACCCAGCGCGCCGGCGGACTGCAGGTAAAGACTGAGGCTTGCAACAGATTCAATCACACGTCCGCTCTCTTTTTGTAGTGCTCACTAAGTAATGCTATTATTGTATAGTGATCACTATGTAAACTGTCAAGCGATCCATTGAGAGACCCGAAATGAAAACGTCAGGCGAAAATAAAGCCAGCAAAAAAACCAAGGGCAGACCGAGGAGTTTTAATCGTGATAAAGCCTTGCTCAGCGCACTGGATATCTTCTGGCGAAAAGGCTACGAACCAGCATCTGTCGCCGAGTTATGTGAAGCGATGGAAATTAACCCGCCCAGCCTCTATTCCGCCTTTGGTAACAAAGCAAAACTGTTTCTGGAAGCCGTGAGCTATTACGAAAAGGTTTACTGGAAAGCAACCTGGGAAAGGCTGGAAGAGGTCGAAGATATTCATCAGGCCATTGATAACTTCTTCAGTGAATCTGCCGATATCCTGCTGTCACCCTCTGCGCCTTGCGGTTGTATGGTAGTGCTTGCTGCTATCAATGTTTCGCAGGAGTCCGCCGATGTGGTCCAGGCCGTCAGCGTGCTCAGGCAGGAAGGAAAAGATCTCTTCGATAAACGTTTACGCAGGGCTGTACGGGAAGAGCAGTTACCGGTTGACACAAATACCGTCGCGATGGCAACCGTTCTGAATACATTGCTGGAAGGGATGTCGATAGAAGCCAAAGACGGCGCCACGCTACAGAGCCTTAAAACGATTGGACAGCACGCCACCCGATTGCTGCCAGTGAACAAAACTAATCGCACAAAATACAACTCAGATAACTAGACGACTGGTCAGTTTTTAATTTACAGTATCTGCATTATGAAAAAACAAGCGACTAACGTGCGTCAGCACATCATCGATGTGGCAAGGACGCTGATTACCCACAAAGGCTACAGCGCCGTCGGACTGGCAGAGATTGTCAAAGCCGCCGGGATCCCAAAGGGGTCGTTTTATTACTACTTTCAGTCAAAAGAAGAGTTCGCTGAGGCCTTACTGGAGCACTACTTTAGCAATTACCTTATTCAGGTGGATGAACAACTGCGTGGAGCAGAATCCGCTCGAGAGCGACTGCTGCGTTATTTCTCTTTCTGGAAAACGACGCAGGGTGCCGATCTCCCTGAAAGTAAGTGTCTTGTCGTCAAGCTTGGTGCGGAAGTGTGTGATCAGTACGACAGCATGCGAAGCGTTCTGGCGACAGGCACGCGTGAAATCGTGAGTAGGATCTCCGCCTGCATCCTTCAGGGGCAGCATGACGGCTCATTGTCCGGTGATGTTGATGCAGACGAACTAGCTGAAGAGCTGTACCAGTTGTGGCTGGGAGCCTCACTGATGGCGAAAATTCATGACCCAGATATGTCATTTGATAAAGCATTGAATGCCACTAAGCGGCTACTTGTATAGCCGCATTTTTTTTCACCAATTTACTAGCCGACCGGTCAACTATTTGGAGTAACTATGACTGATAACACCACCCGTACCGATTTATTTTCCCCTGTTACCATGGGGAAACTTCAGCTGGCCAACCGTATCGTTATGGCGCCTGTTACGCGCAGCCGTTTCAGCGAAGAGGGTATTCCAGATGAACTACATGCGACTTACTATGCGCAACGCGCCAGCGCCGGCCTGATTATTTCAGAAGCAACCAACATCTCTGCTCAGGGCCGTGGCTATGCAGCAACGCCTGGTATCTGGAGTGAAGAACAGGTTGCCGGCTGGAAAAAAGTCACCGATGCCGTCCATGCTGAAGGCGGAAAAATTGTCTGCCAGCTGTGGCATGTGGGCCGCTTCTCCAGTGTTGAACTGCAGCCCAACGGCGAGCGTCCTGTCGCCCCCTCTGCAATCAAGGCCGAAGGCCAGACCTATACCGTTAATGGCTTCGTACCGGTATCAACGCCGCGCGCGCTGGAAACCGACGAAATCCCGGGCATTATTGAGCAATACAAGCATGCCGCTGAAAACGCCCTGCGCGCAGGTTTTGACGGCGTGGAAGTGCACTCTGCAAACAGCTATCTGCTCGATCAGTTTCTGCGCGACTCAACCAATCAGCGTACCGATGCCTACGGCGGCTCTATTGAAAACCGCGCGCGCCTGACGCTGGAAGTCACTGAAGCGATCGTTAACATCTGGGGTAATGACCGCGTTGGCATCCGCCTGTCACCGGTAACGCCTGACGCAGGCAACACGCCGCCGGACAGCAACGTGATGGCGATGTATGGCTATCTGATCCAGCAGCTGAACCGCTTTAACCTGGCGTATCTGCACTTTGTTGAAGGTGCCACGGCAACGTCGCGTGACGTGCCTGCCGACGTGGATATGGATTCGCTGAGCGCGCAGTTCAGCGGTCCGTTCATCGGTAACAACAGCTATGACCTCGAAATGGCGATCAGCCGCCGTCATGCCGGGATTATCGATGCCGTCGCCTTCGGCCGCCTGTTTATTTCCAACCCGGATTTAGTTAAACGCCTGCGCTATGGCGCCGAACTGACCATCGCGCCTAAGGAAGCCTACTACGGCGGCGGCGCGAAAGGTTACACCGACTGGCCGGAAGCGAATTACTGATAAATACAACCGGCGGGATCTTCCCGCCACCTGTGCCTCATCAAAAAGGATAAGTATATGAATCATCTGCAGAATAAAACCGCTGTAATTACTGGTGCGTCATCGGGCATTGGCGCCGCGACCGCGCTGGAACTTGCACGTCATGGTGTGAATATCGTAGCCGCAGCCCTGGATCAGATCGGCCTTGATAAGCTGGTAAAGGATATTGAGTCTGCAGGCGGCCATGCTTCCGGTCTGGTGACGGATGTGACTCTTCTTGAAGACACACAGGCGCTGGTATAGCATGCCACCGATACCTTCGGTACCGTTGATATCCTGATTAATAACGCCGGACTGATGCTCTTTTCAGCCTGGAGTGACATCGCGTGGGACGACTGGAACAAGATGGTCGACGTCAATATCAAGGGTTATCTGAACGCCATTGCGTCCGTACTCCCGGTTATGCTCAGCAAAAGTGACGGCCAGATCCTGAACATGGCTTCTGTGGCAGGCCACCAGGTAGACGCCGGCGCAGGTGTGTACAGTTCGACCAAATTCTTTGTGCACGCCATGACGGAATCTATGCGTAAAGATCTGGGCGTGAATAAGGGCATCCGCGTCAATACCATCAGCCCCGGCGTTATAAACACCGGATGGGCTGATAAGGTGAGTGATCCGGAAGGGCGTAAAGTAGCGCAGGAACTGACAAAAATTGCTATCAGCCCGCAGGATGTGGCTAATGCGGTTGTCTATGCGCTCAACCAGCCTAAAAACGTGACGGTCAACGACCTTATTGTCTCTCCTACGAAGCAGAACTGGTAAATCAGAAGTGGCAACCTGCTGGCTGCCACTTCATATCTTAAATAACTGACATCAGCCTATAGTCGTTCGTCAGACGGAAACTGTCTGCAGTGCGTTAAGATTTATCATGGCTCTGCTATGTCCGCTTTTCGCTGTGAGTTCAATGGGTCGATGCAACGCTATCCTTAATCGAAGGGGGACGTTGCCATGAAACGAAGAACGCGTATTAACTACACGCCGGAACAGAAAGCGATTATCTGGGACAGATATAAGCAAGGAGATTCCCTGCATGATATCGCCAGAATGTTCGACAGATATCATTCTTCTATTATGCCCACTATCCACCAGACTGGTGGATACCGCCCCCCTGTCCGAAAGCGTCATCCGTTAGCGCTTTCACTTTATGAAAGAGAGGAAATATCCAGAGCGCTGGTAGCAAAAATCAGCATCAGGGCGATCGCAAACAAACTCTCGAGAGCCCCCTCAACGATTAGCCGGGAGATCAAGAGGCACGGTGGTGCAAAACAATACCGTGCATCAAAAGCGGATACTGCTGCGTGGGAAAATGCTCTGAGACCAAAACCTTGCAAGCTAATTGAAAGACCCACACTGTGTAAAATCATCGCAGAGAAGATGTATCAGGACTGGTCGCCGGAACAAATCACCGGTTGGCTGAAACGCTGTTATCCGGATAATCAGGAAATGCATGTGTCACACGAAACGATATATAAAACGCTTTTTATACAAACCCGGGGTGCATTAAAAAAAGAACTGCAGCAATGCCTCAGAAGCGGAAGAGTCGTGCGTAGATCCAGAACATCATCGCTTAAAGGGAAAGGATTAGGGTCAATCCCGAATACGATCTTTATCAGCGAAAGGCCACCTGAAGCCGCCGACAGAGCCATACCAGGTCACTGGGAAGGTGACCTGATCCAGGGCTCTAAAAACTCCTATATCGTCACCCTCGTAGAACGTCATTCCCGTTTTGTTATGCTGGCCAGGATCAGGGACAACAAGACCATAACGGTTATATCTGCACTCATCAAACAAGCCCGGGAATTACCTGCTGAGCTTTATAAAACATTAACATGGGACCGGGGTGCTGAAATGACTAACCACACCCGGTTTACTGTAGCCACAGATATCCAGGTTTACTTCTGCGATCCCCAATCCCCCTGGCAACGCGGCTCCAATGAAAATACAAACAGATTGCTTAGGCAGTATTTTCCAAAAGGAACTGACCTATCGGTTCACAGCCAAGAAAGACTAAACAGCGTTG